>JAUIMJ010000091.1 GCA_030433295.1 bacterium
ATTGGCACGATCTTATCCTGCGACGACTCTAGCTTTTCTTCTCCCTGCGTGGACTCCCGTCCGCGTTCTAAAGCATTTTTTGCTGTGCTTTTTTGGAAAGTGCACGATATGTCGCTCTTTGCTTTAATAGCGAATAATTCCGTCTTACAGATACCACATATCGAGAGCTGCTGTGCGCACGAAAATTCTTTTTATGGTCTTTTTTCTTGGGGCACTGTTTTCTTCCCCGGCGCCTGCCCTTGATGTCGATGCAATCGATAAGGACGTCCTGCGATCCGTGGTTCACATCTGCAAGCCCGGGCTCGGGTGCGGAACCGGTGCCCTGCTGGAAGACGGGAGGATTCTCACCGCCCTGCATGTGCTTAGTGAGGGCTGCTGGAGCTCATACTGTAATACCTATGAACTTCGCATTGCAGAGAAAATTGGCGAAGAGGCCAGCATACCGCTTCCCGTCGATGGTCTCCTCGTCGACAGAATTTTTCCGGGTCTCGACGCTGCAATTCTTCGCTCTGAAAAAGGGCTTCTGCCAAAAGGCGTATTCTCTTTAAACAGGATAGCGCCGCTCTCAAAGGAGAAACTCTATACTCTGGACTTTGCGAACAATCGTGCCCTTCGCTTTGCTTCGGGAAAGGTAGTTCAGAATCGCGTAACGTTTGCCAGCACGGATATTACTGGTGGAAAGGGAAGCAGCGGCGCGGCCGTGTTTGACGAAGAACTCAGGCTGCTCGGTATCCGCGTCGCAGCGGCTTCATGGAAAGATGCGATACGTGGCCTCGCGGTACCTCTGAGTAAGGGGGCAATAACTCCCGCAGTAATGTTGAAGAGTGTTGTTGAAAGCAAAGAGCCGGCGTTGCGCATCGCCGAGGGACTCAACAGACATCACGCCATCCTGCGAGAATGTCCTCCGGAGCAATGCTTCGACGAACGAGCCTTTTTCATCGGTCACGTGGTTGAATTCAGCTATTTTCTGGGGGAACTCAGTGCAGACTTCAACGAAAATCAGCCGACCTGGTAGACAATTTTCTCTTTCTTCCGCCGTGCAGCACCTACGACACCTCTGGGAGAGGCTCTTGAACAGCTGTCGCTCGCCTATGAAATAGAGCTTCACATTGGCCCCATGCCCCCGAAAGAAAAAAACCTCGTCCTCAATCGATTACGACGGATGGTGAAGCAACATCCTCGCTCCCCTTCACAGGTACAGGAGCTTAGCAGCTTGCTTGATTATGCGGATAGTAACACCTGGACCAAAACTCCGTTAAAGAAGCCAGGTTTTCTCGACCAAATCCTCGGGGCCCTTTGGCTGCCTCTTCTCGGTATCTCTGTTTTCATGCTTGGATTGGGAATATTTCTCGGCTTTCAGTTTCGCCGGCGAAGAGAAAAATAAGGCGCTCAGGCGAAAAACGACACTCAGGAAAGGACTCAAATCGAGGGCAAAGACACGGTGCTAAACCGGGCTCCGGTGTGGAACTCGTGGAGAGACAGCTTCTGGTAAAAACGTCACCCAGGGCCAAAAGCACACTGGGTGACTGTGTTCCGGTAAGAAGCGGCGCTGAAGAGACTGCGAGACGAACTATCCGATCAGGTCGTCGTCCTCGTCGTCGTCCTCATCATCCTCATCATCGTCGTCGTCATCGTCGTCGTCATCCTCATCGTCGTCATCCTCATCGTCGTCGTCGTCTTCAAGGTCGGTAAACTCGACGCTACCGTCTGCCTTGAACACGCCTTCGACTTCCTCATACTCAATAGTGCCGGATTCTTCTTCGAGGACTACGATCAGATAATCGCATTCCAGGCCACACTCGTGGTCGTCGACATCCACCAGATCGCCGTCATAGTCGCCGAGCCCGAGGACACTCAGCCCATCGATATCCAGGTAGCTGAGGGCCGAACTTTCCGTCGTTGTGAAGTATTCGTCGGGTTCATAAATCACAAAGACCGTCTTGCCCGCCGCCAATGCCGACCGAATCTTGTCCAGCAAAGTTGTGTCGTCGAAGCTGTCCTCTTCCTTGCAAATCAGCTCGGTATCAGTCAGCTCCACGTGCAAACCATCGTCCGTGTTCCAGCGAACACCCACCAATCGATCACTCATCTCGTTTCTCCGTAAAGAAATCAAAGGGGAAAAGAAGGAAGCAAGCGAGAATACTCACAGATGCTTCACAGGGCAGAACCCGGTCTTTTGTTTCGGATGCTACACTGTGAAGCAGTTGCGAGGGGGTACGCGTTGAGGAGAGAAAAAACTCTTAAAAAAACCTGTCCAGAAGCTGTTTCACTTTCGAGCCTCCCCCAAAAAACAAGCAGAGGGAAAACAACCGCAGGGAAAGCGACGACAGGGAAACAGCAAAATTATCCAGGTGCATATTAGGCTGACAAATAGCGGGGCTGCGCTTCTACCACGGACCGCAAGCGAAGTAAATTAGTAGAGAAAGCAGGCATCTGGGAGACGGGGAGTCTTACAAGCCAAAGACACGGTGCTCAGGGGTGTAGCTCGTGGAGAGACAGCTTCTGGAAAAAACGTCACCCAGGGCTAAAAGCACACTGGGTGACGGTGTTTCGGTAAAAAGCGGCGCTGACGTAACTGCGAAGCGAACTATTCGATCAGATCTTTGTCTTCGTCATCCTCGTCATCGTCCTCGAAGTCATCGTCCTCGAAATCGTCATCCTCAAAGTCGTCGTCCTCGAAGTCGTCATCCTCGTCGTCGTCATCCTCGAAGTCGTCGTCGGCTTCGGCAAATGTAACGTCGCCGTCGGCCGGAAAGGTACCCTCGATTCCATCAAAGCAGATGGTGCCGGAATCGCCATCCAGGGCAACAAACAGGTAGTCGCATTGGAGTCCGCAGTCGTCGTCATCGGTATCGGCAAGATTGCCTTCCGAATCGGCTAACCCGAGGAAACTCATTCCGACAAACTCGAGCTCCTCGAGAGCGGGCAAGCCTTCCCGAGTAAAGTAATCATTGGGTTCGAAAACGACGAATACCCGTTTTTGATGCGTCATTGCCTTTTGGATTGCGACAAGAAGATCCGGGTCATCGAATCGGTCGTCACTGCATACCAAACCGACGTCGGTAAGCTCGACGTGAAACGGCTTCGCTGACTTCCAGCGAACACCAACCACTTGTGTACTCATTCCGTGTCTCCGTTAAGGATTCAAAGGGGGAAAGAAGAAAGCGAGAGCGTCTCACGCCTTGCTTCACAGGGCAGAACCCGATGTTCTGTTCCGGGTGCTGCACTGTGAAGCAAAGGTAAGTAGCGATGCGTTCGAGGGAAGAGATGAGCCTGAGAAAACCCTAAAAAACCCTGTCCAGAAGCTGTTTCACTTTCGAGCCTTCCCCCCCAAGAAAACAACCACAGGGAAAACAACCACAGGGAAAGCAACGGCAGGGAAACAGCAGAATAATCCAAGTCCGTATTAAGCTGGCAAATAGCAGGGCGGCGTTTTTACCATGGACGCTTAGCTAAGTAAATTAATAGGGATTTTGGCGGCATAGGTGGGGATTCGATGCCGCCTTTCCGACTCAAAACAATTCGCTGAATCTGAAAAATAAGGTACAGAGTATAAACATCATGAATTACAGGGATTTACATTCGCCATCTGGTAGTCGCACGCGCCGAGAGCAGGGAATTTCATAACATGCTTTTTAACTCATTTGAGTTTCTGCTTTTCTTCATCCTCGTGTATGGCGCCTACCTCGCTTTCTCCAAAAGCAAATCCCTTCAAAATATCCTGCTTTTAGCCGCCAGCTATTTTTTTTACGGAAGCTGGGACTACCGTTTTCTGGGACTCATCGCGGTATCGACCGTCGTTGACTACTTTGTCGGAAGAGCAATCTACAAGGCCCCGGAGGATGCAAAGAAACGTCGCAGCCTGCTCCTTGCGCTCTCCGTATCGGCAAACCTCGGAATACTCGGGTTCTTTAAGTACTATAACTTTTTTGTTGAAAGTTTTTCTGAGCTGATGAAGCTCATTGGAATGCAGCCGCATACCACAACGCTGCAAATCATCCTGCCTGTGGGAATCAGTTTCTACACCTTCCAGACCATGAGCTATACGATTGACATCTATCGTAAGCAGATAAAACCAACGCGAAATTTTATCGATTTTGCGGTTTTCGTAAGCTTCTTTCCCCAGCTCGTTGCGGGTCCGATCGAAAGAGCCTCTCACCTGATTCCACAATTTGAAAAACCCCGGCGCATTAGTGCAACGCAGATAGACACGGGGATCTTCCTCATTCTGTGGGGCTTGTTCAAGAAAATGGTCGTCGCCGATAATGCGGGTTTTATTGCCGATCAGGTATTCAACAACTACACGAACTATCACGGAGTCGACACGGTCATCGGTGTCCTCGCCTTTTCAGCCCAGATATACGGCGATTTTTCCGGATATTCCGATATCGCACGCGGACTGTCCCTCCTCATGGGTATTGAGCTCATGGTAAATTTCAGACTGCCATATTTTGCATTGAATCCGACGGATTTCTGGCGTCGCTGGCATATTTCACTATCTACATGGCTGCGGGACTATTTGTACATTCCCCTTGGTGGTAACAGAAAGGGAACAGGCAGAACCTATTGCAACTTATTTCTCACCATGCTCCTCGGCGGCTTATGGCACGGGGCAGCCTGGAACTTTGTCATCTGGGGTGCATTTCACGGCGCTATTCTTATTCTCTATAGGCTCATTGAGAGGAAACCAGCGCACCTCGACCCCTGGGGTGGACAGTTTGCCTACCCCCTTGTGCTGGCAAAGATGCTTTTGATGTTCATACTTACTCTTTTGGGGTGGCTCATATTCCGAGCAGCTTCGGTTGAGCAGATTGTGGAAATGCTCTCAGGTATATCCCTTGATACCTCGGCTAAGAGCGCTCAACTTTGCTACGAGCTCTTTTTCTACGTGAGTCCCCTGATAATGATTCAGCTCTACCAGTACATCACAAGAGATCTCCTGATTTTGACAAAGTTTCGCACACCGATGCGGTCGTTGATCTACGGTCTGCTTCTGACCTGGATTTTTGTTTTTGGCGTTCGGGATTCTTTGGAATTCATCTATTTTCAGTTCTAGGATTTCAAAAGTGAAAGACAGAACATCATACAAGCATCTGACGCAAGAGATAGACACAGAATCAAGTCCGGGAAGGATTCTCGGCACCATTCTGGGAACTATCGCAGTCACGCTCATTCTTAATGCACTCGCCTTGCGATACATAGATCAATATCCATTCAATCGCGGCTACTGGCTGGTGAAGGAGAAATGGAATATCTTATCTTCGCTTCAGGCTCCGGTTGATGCTCTGATTCTCGGAGACTCCAGCGCGAACCAGGGAATTGTACCGGAGCAATTCACCAAAGAGACTTCATTTTCCTCCCTCAACCTGGCCACCATCGGCAATATGACGATGGCCAATGACGTGTACATGCTACAGGATTACATCAGCAGATTCGGGGCTCCCAAAGAGGTTGTGATCGTCCATGTATATGACATGTGGGAGAGAAACCTCGCGCACACCCTGCTCGCAAAAACCTCCATCCCCTGGTACGCGCTGGACAGCCTGACGCCCTCTCCGAATCTCAGCAGCCGTGAAAAAGTGGAGTTCTTTTTAACGCAGTACGTCCCCATTTACGCAGAGAACAAAACCCTGGCAACCGTGATCATGAACAAAGTTTTTGGGCCCGAGAAACTCTTTCAGAAGAGAATGCACATTGAGACGACGGGGTTCATGCCGGTTCAAAAAGCAAATCCCGACCGTGTCCGCAATGATATGAAGAAGCATCTTCGCTGGCTTGAAAATCGTTCTTTCAAATTGTCTGACATCAATCAAAAGGCGATGCAGGAACTGATTCGATTGGCAGATACACATTCGATGCATGTGTATATCGCGAATAGTCCGCTTTATGAGGGTATGTTTGATGAAGAGCCCTTTCGAAGATACTACAAAGCGATGCAAAACAGTCTGCGGGACCTCAGTAACCAAAGCGATTTCGTTCACTTTCTCGACATGACTGTCGTATTCCCCGCAGACGAAATGCAAAATCTCGATCACCTCACGCAGCAGTCTGCTGTTCGCTACACACAGATGCTGGTCGAAGCTATCTCGAACAGCAAAAAGCGATAGCATCCCCACATCCGCATTTCCGCAAAGCATCGAGCCAATCCTTGCACTCGCCGTCGGCGAAAGCGGATGCTACTATGCACTCAATGGTCCGGGGACCTGCAAGCTATATTGTTATTGAGCTTTTCCTGCTGAGTTGAATGAGCATTACGTCTTTTCCAATCGGGGACTCCTGTGTCTACTACCGCCTCGGCGAGACCCTCTCGGTCGGCCTGAGCGAGCAGGTGATTGGCGCGTACAGACACTTGCTCGAATCCGATGGGCTGCGGTCTTTGGGGGTCACTGACGTAGTACCCGCGTATACCGGGGTGGCTCTCTATTTCGAAGAACCTCTGCAGTTAGACGCAGTAGACAAATACGTTGAGGAGGCCCTGAAAAATTCCTCGGTTGAAGTTCAGGAAGGAAGAGCATTTGTAATTCCTGTAGCATACACGGGAGCGGATATTGAGAGGGTGTGTTCCTTCGCTGATATCGGTGTTCGCGAACTGATTGAGATTCACACCTCAGTCACCTACATCGTGGCGATGATTGGTTTCCTGCCACACTTTCCCTATCTCCTTGGACTGGACAAGCGACTTCACGTTCCTCGCCTTGATGAGCCTCGGGTTTCGGTACCCGCTGGCTCCCTTGCGATCGGTGGTGCTCAGACCGGGGTATATCCGGAGAAATCCCCGGGGGGCTGGAATGTAATCGGGTCCTGCGATCCCCAACTCCTTCTGGATATTCAACCCGGCGATCGGGTTTCATTCACTGAGGTTACTGATGCTGCTTAACTGTGACATCGGGGAGCGAGGCGCCGAGCATGTGGACGATCTCCAGCTTCTCCAGTATATCGACATTGCCAATATTGCCTGCGGCGGTCATGCAGGCGACGCAAAAAGTGCAGGAGCATTCTATAGCTACGCCAAAGAGCAGGGGGTTAGCCCAACACTGCACCTCAGCTACCCGGACCGGGAAAACTTTGGTCGCATCACATTGAACATACCTCGTGCTGAGCTACTCAACAGCCTCGATGCACAACGCTCCGTGTTGCCTGAAGTCTCTGCCGTTAAATTTCATGGCGCCCTGTACAACGACTGCGTCGAAGATGAAGAGCTTGCGCTTCAACTCAGCGCCTGGCTTCTTCAGAATGACATCGAGCAAATTCTGGCACCACCCGACTCGCATATTGCCTTGCATGCTGCGGCCGCCGGCATTTCTGTTCTCCACGAGGGGTTTCTCGATAGACGCTACGTGATTTCCCCCGGCAGTCTCCGACCAGAACTGATGAACCGCAAAGAGCAAGGTTCCTGTATCTCGTCGGTACCTGAGGCTATCGCACAGGGCAAACGTATGCTCACAGAAGAGCGTGTTCAAGCCTATGTTCTTGGCCACGATAAGCGAGTGACTGAGAAAACCGAAGACATCCCGCTTAAGGTAGAAACTCTCTGCATTCATTCAGATTCACCAATTGCGCTTGCACTCGCAGAAGCATTTGCACGCTATAAACTTTCTCTGACGCGATGATTAAAAGCAGGGGCACAGCACTTTTTAAGGAAGAATACCCCCCTGTGTTTGGTTTCCAGGATCGGGGCAAGAGCCCCGGTGGAGTTCTCGATCGCTTTTCCCTTGAGATTGCCCGGGCACTGCTCGGAACAAAAAATCCCGGATGCTACTGCCTTATTTTCGGTCGGGAGCTTGAAGTGCAGGAAAATGTCTACCTCTTCATTACCGGCGCGAAATATCGCTCGATCACCTGCGCTGGTGAGCAGGTACCAATGAATGTTGTTTTTAAGGCAAAGAAAAACACGGTGCTGGAGTTTGAAGAGAAAGCGATGGGCTTTAGAACGTATCTCTATGCCCTGCCCCTTAATGACGCGACGGATGATATACTCGGCAGAGAGCGTGGTGACTATCGCAGCGTTTTTTCCTGGGTAGCCGGAGATGGATCCATTCGCGTCCTTCCGGGACCTGAGAGCGGTCAACTGAGCAGTATGGATCAACTCGAAGGCACCTGGACCGTGGGCCGCAATTCCAACGACATGGGTCTGCGCCTTCAGCGCGAGACCTTTGTGCCGCCGGAGAATCTTAGCTCAATGATCTCACAGCCCGTTGTCGACGGTTGCATTCAATTGACACCGAACGGACCACTCCTGCTACTGCGCGAACGACAGACAATTGGTGGATACCCCCGTGTTGCTGTTGTCATTAACGCCGACATCGATCTCCTGGCACAGTATGGGCCCGGGGATACGATTGCATTCTCTGTCGTCAGCGCCGCTGAGGCGGAGCGGGCTTTCAAGGCAAAGCGAGAATGCATCGCAGGACTTAAGAAGGCACTCGCACAGGCCTCACCCTGAGATAGATCCCCTTAGACGGACTATTCGACCATGAGCTGATACTTGAGAAAATGGTCAAAGGTGATGACGATATCAATTTCAGAAATGCTATCTGAAAATCGTTCTCGAAAGTCGGCGATTATGTCCTGCAGTTCTTCATGGCCCAAAACCTCGACCGTGACTTCAAAATCCCAGGGCGCAATGACATGCGAAAAAAATATCGTTCGTGTGTGGCTATTGGCAAAGGTAAAGAGTGCCTCATTACTCTTCGCTGTTTTCACACGTGTACGGATAAGCAATTTGTATATTTGAAAGCCCAGACGCTCGGGGTGAACTATTGCGGTGTATCCCTGAATTATACCGCTTTTTTCCATCTCGCTAATCCGACGACGCACCGTAGCGGGGCTCAATGAGACACGTTCGGATAGTTCATCGAGACTGGCGCGCGCGTTCCGCGCGAGCACTCTTAGTAAAGCAATATCGGTGCTGCCCGGCTGAACCCGATCTCCGCCACTGCGAAAGGCCGCGTACCGTTGCTTCACTTTAGGACGGGATCTCCCTATCAGATAATGTCGCGGAAACTGAGAAACCTGGATTCGAGTTGAAATCTCACTCTTACCAATCTTGTCCCCTATTTCTTTGTATATTTCGCTATACAGAGAATGGAACTCACGCACGCTTGGTGCCTGTAAGCCGAACAGAACATCAAAGGCGCCACCTAGTTTTGCCACCCAGTATGTCCGTGGATGTTCACAAAGGTAGTCAATAATCTGCTGTCGCTGTTCACCGCTAGCGTCCCGAAACTGCGCATACACTGCGTATCCGGTCAGACCGAGTGCACCAATATCAAAAACCGTCATGTAGCCACTAATGACCCCCTCACGCTCCATCGCGAGGACTCGGTTTCTCACTGTAGCTCGGGAAGCGCGCAGGCTCTTACCAAGCTCGGCAAAGCTTACCCGTGCGCGCTGCTCAAGGTGAAAGAGTAGTGAAAGGTCATGCTGGCGGAACAGTGGATGCATTTACAAAGCTTAACATAGATGTGTGGATTTTATGTAATGTAAAAAGAAAAGCCCATCCTCATAAACGCATGACATATTACCGACCAATACGCAGCATCTTTCTTATTTTTGCCGGGTACAGCATTTCCAGGGTCTAAGCCCTCGTACTAACCGAGGGCTTAGGCCGTTTCCACCCCGTTTTCCCTTAGAGGTTATGTCATGGATATGTTTCCCAATCGACTTCAAAACCATCGTTTGTTTGCTGAACTTGTGCGAGCAACCCGCCGGGTCGTCGAGCACCCTGCGCTGAGTTCCACCGCACAAAACGTGAGAGAGAATATCGTTCGCTCGAGTCTCATCGCGACAGTGTGCTTCTACATCAATTTGTCTGCGTGCCTGCGTTATGAGCTGGAGCGTATTCGAGGCAGATCAAAGTTTTTTGTCGAACTCAATGGAACTTTTCTCCACCTACTCCTTGAGCTGTGCGATGGAGAGCTCGCCACGAACAATATGCCCGATGCGAGCAGCTATGAACCACACTACGGTTCAATGCTACGCGCTGCGCGCGACATTAGCATCAACACGCGTCCTATTGAATCAATTGTTGATGGCAGCATTAGCACTATTGAGGGCGTTCTCGTTCCCGAGGCTGCGGAGTATCTACGCTTTAGTTATCAGTGCTCCCTCAGGCAAGAGGATGCATTTGCAACTATCGCGTTGCGCGAGCTCACCCTCGCTGAGTCGTTCAAAGTGATTCTTGCAAATATCCCGCAGACTGAGAGCTACGCCCGGTTCCGGGGCTTTGTGTCGTCTCACATCGCACTCGATGAGAAAGAGCATTCCGGTATCGTTGCAAATGCGCTTGAGCATTTTCAGGATGTGGATGCTCTCATCGAAACGATGATCGCTTTCTATGACAAACGTGCCCGGATGTATGACTACTGTCTCAGTGGTCCGAACCCACTTTTTTAAAGGCCCGCCCCACGGCGTCGTTGCAAAGGTTTTTCTGGAAACGGCGCTTTTTGGTGGTTCGAAACAGAGAACGCTCGGCAATGCGACAGGTCGAGCCATACCGGAGGGCACAGGCCAAGTACCTAAAAATACTTTGAATTTCACCCAACCGCAGGCCCTCGGGGTAATTAACTTGCTTTTTACTCATAAATAAAGGATAACCTTTTGTGCTAGAACAGCTATTCTAGTAGGACTGGCGGGGACTCCTGACTGGAGATGCGCCAGAGACGCTGAGCATCTGAGTTGCTGACAAATGGGTCTCATTTCGCTTGCACGGAGTTTTGGATTTGCCGGGTACTGCTTTGCCGACGTTTCGCGCAAACAAGAATTTAGCAATTCGGAAACGAAATATTTACAGTGAATTGGAATACATTGTGGCAAATGCCCTTTTTAGTTCCTGAATACGCTTGTAAACATATGGCCACAGACATCAGAAATCGACAGCTAGCATCCACCGGTCCATTTTCCCTCGGGCTCAGCAAGAAGTCTGAGAATCCGATCTTCAGAAAGTTAATTCGATTTCTTGAAGCCCCGCTGGAGAAAGCTCTGAGCCTGGAGGCACTCAATCGGGAGTATAATTCGGCAAAGAGCCTGCCCGGTTTCGAAGAGAACTTCCCAAGAATTGCCCTCGAACGCCTGGGCATTACCTACAACATTGACGAAGAATCTCTGGCTCGTATTCCGCGAGATGAGCCGGTCATAGTCGTGGCAAACCATCCCTTCGGAGGTATCGAAGGGATCATCATGTGTGATTTGCTTCGCTCCCTGCGTTCGGACGGAAAGCTGCTCGTTAACTATCTTTTGGAACGCGTGCCCCAGCTGAAAAAGGATTTTATCTTTGTCGATCCCTTTGGTGTGGACGGCTCTGCAAAGCGCAACCTCCAGCCAATGAGAGAAGCCATCGAACACGTGAAAAACGGTGGTTTGCTAAGTATATTCCCCTCTGGAACAGTGTCACACCTGCATCCGAAGCAGGTCGAGATTACGGATCCGGTCTGGAGCCCGACCGTGGCCCGACTACTGAGAAAAACCAAAGCTCAGGTCGTTCCCATATTCTTTGAAGGAAACAACGGCCTTCCTTTTCAGATGGCCGGGCTCGCCCATCCATTGTGCAGAACCGCACTGATACCCAGGGAACTCTACAACAAAAGAAATCAAGAGCTGCACCTTCAGATTGGTAACCCCATACCCTTTTCCAAGCTGGAGACGTTTTGCGATGAGGATATGATGGGCTACCTCAGATTGCGCACCTATATGCTTTCCAAGAAACACAACCTCGCTCCGACAAAGAAGACCGTCGTTGCAAACCCCGTTGACCTGGAGCCACTCATTGATGCGGTTCCGGCGGAGCGACTGGAAAAGGAAGTCGCCAGGCTTCCCGAGGATCAGAAGTTACTTAGTTCGGGGAAATTCCAGGTGTTCTACGCCCGTGCCCATCAGATCCCCTATAGCCTTCGTGAGATTGGCCGCCTGCGAGAACTGGCCTTTCGTGAGGTCCAGGAGGGCACCGGTAAGAGTATCGATGTCGATCGTTTCGACAACTACTACCTTCACCTTTTTGTCTGGGATGAGGAGGCATCGAAAATTGTCGGAGCCTATCGAATTGTTCAGACCGATAAGATAGTCCGTACCTACGGAAAGCGGGCGCTCTACACACACACCTTATTCTCCTATCGTTCGGGATTGATAAAACAAATGGGACCCGCGTTGGAACTGGGCCGTTCATTTGTCAGCCCCGAGTATCAGAAGAACTTCAATTCACTTCAGCTGCTCTGGAAGGGTATTGGTGCCTTTGTGGTAAGAAACCCCGATTACAAGGTTTTGTTTGGAACGGTGAGCATTAGCAGCGAATACGACTCTATGTCTCGAGTGCTGATCGCCAGTTTTCTTCGTTCGAATCGTTATCTGCCAGAACTCGCAAAAAGCATTCGGCCGAGAAACCCGCTCCGGCATCATCGAATTCAGGGGGCAGAGAGCGGCCCTTCCAAGTTCGTCGTGAAGGACCTGAGAGAAGTTTCGGAGCTGATAACTGAAATAGAAGCTACGCAGAAATCTATCCCGGTACTTCTTCGGCAGTACCTGAAGCTCGGTGGAAAACTCCTCGGCTTCAATATCGACGAAAATTTCGGAAATGTCCTCGATGGTCTCATTTACATCGACCTTTGCGAGACGGATCCGAGAATTCTCCATCGCTACCTTGGCAAAGAAGGCACGGCCGAGTTTCTGGCCTATCATCAGGCCAATGCGCCCAAAACCGGTACCATCGGCTAGCTGAGTGCAGAAAACCCGCCTGACATCGTGCCAGATCCACTAAATTACTACGTTTTTGACAAATTTGCTGAATCCCTCGCGGTATTTTGGTACTCTAATATTAGGTATCCAAGAGAAGACTATTAGCTGCCGCGTGCCGCGGCAATTCAACTCCAGATACCCTTGAGCATCGCATCCGTATCCGATGCGTGCCGTTTTGTTTGCGCCGGAGGTATTCCCTGGCGCCGGTATGATCACACGAGAGGTTTTTAGGGTTGTGACAAGCTGGGACTCATCGATAAAAACCGCCCCCATCGGCATCACTCTTTCCGGTGGTGGTTCCCGTGCCGCCTACCAGATTGGTGCTCTCAAGGCACTGGCCGAAATCAATCGTAATCATCCGCTGGACATTAGAGTGGTCGTTGGCACGAGTATGGGTGCAATCAATGGCATCGCCTTCAGTGCCAGCTACATTGAGCGTATGGATGATGCCGTCCTGGCAGTCGAGTCAATCTGGAACGAACGTACTTTCAAAAACACCTTCTCTGGTTCAATACCTCGATCATTCCTTAAAGCTATACAGGTAACCGTTCTGCGCTACAGCACGCCCGGGCCCTATGCTACCTCGGTATCCGTATTTGACCCCGCCCCCCTGAGAGAGAAGATAGATAGCGTCATAAACCAGTGTCGCCGACTTGGTCCTTCAAAAATTGAAACAACGGGACTGATGGTCACCATTGAGGGCCCCTCGCGAAAACCGCTGCTCCTTGCTCGCAGTAATTCTGTGATTCCTGATTCTGTTGTAGATGGTGCAAGCTTTGAAGTCGTGCAGGTAGATCAGCTGACGGCGGCCCACGGTTTGGGCTCTGCGGCCCTGCCTTCGGTTTTGCCGGCCGTTGATCTCGACCTTGACGAAAGAAAGGTCAGGCTCGTAGATGGCGGGATTTGTGACAATCACCCGGTGGATCCTACCGTCCGCCTCGGTTCAGAAACGGTGATTTTGATCGATTCTTCAGGACGGAAATGGTGGCACGATCATTACGATGAGCCTCATTACACCAAGCCTTCGTGGGAGGTCCCCTCCGATGAGCGCACCTTTTGTCATTGTCCGAGAAACTTCATAGAGTGCACCTCGGCGGATGCCTTCGGCCCAATACTGAAAGAGGCCGTTGGAAGCTCAACCAAAGAATTTATTCGTGCGCTCGGCCATACCTGGCCCATCTTCAAGCTGCTAAAGATGAAGATGGGTGAGGCGCTTGCCTATGAGGTTATGTCCTACATCGCGCTGCATCCGGACTATACGGCGGCACTCATAGAACATGGCTACGAGGAGGGCAAAAAAAACTTTGAGGTTCTTAGTGGTACCGGAAAGGGCCACAAAACGATTTCGGACGAACAGCCGAGCAGCGAAGCAGCGGTGCAACTT
>JAUIMJ010000092.1 GCA_030433295.1 bacterium
TCTGTGGCGGTGAGAAGAAAATGGTTGCGGGGGGAGGATTTGAACCTCCGACCTCCGGGTTATGAGCCCGACGAGCTACCAGACTGCTCTACCCCGCGGAGAGATAATGGAGTAGTGAGTAAGCCATGTCAACCACCTAAGCGAATAAAATAATAAAGAGCGTCAAATTTTGACGAAAGCCTGCTTCCTGCCTCACTCAATTAAATCCGGCACTGGGAAATCCGGAACTGGCTCAATGACACCGGATTTTAAATGACCCAAGTGATATTTTCCGAATTGAACACGAACCAGTCGCTTAACCGGATGGTCAAAGTGCCCAAAATAGCGTTTAACAAAATGTTTTCTCCCCTCGCCTACAACTAATTCAACGGCGCTCTCCAGATATTTTGGCTTGGGAAGATAGCGTGTCGCCTCCCGATCGCTCATGCGTCTCGCGCGTACCGCCTTACCGAAGCCGTCCCCCATCTCGATTCCAAGGCACATTTGTTTCAGGGTAGTTTCGTTGATACTACCTTTCACCAGTGCCCAATAGACTCGCTCAACTTCATATTTCGGATGGAGCATGCGATCGGCAAAATCACCGTCGTTCGTCAGTAAGAGCAAGCCGGTAACATCCTCGTCCAGACGGCCGACCGGAAATACTCGCTCGGGCAAAGAAGCGGTAAAAGTATTCAGGCAGGGACGATCGAATGGATCTGAGAGCGTGCAGAGCACATCGGCGGGTTTGTGAAATCTATAGAGAACCCCAACTTCCGGTTTAACCGCACGTCCGTCAAAGCACACTTCATCACGCTTGGGATCAACCCGTGTACCCAGCTCGATCGCGGCCACTCCGTTTACTTGCACCCGACCCTGGGCTATGAATTCTTCACAGCGCCTTCTGGAACCCAGCCCACAGGAGGCCAGATATTTCTGCAATCGTATCTCTGCCACACTCCTCCGGGGGAACAACACAACACGCGTTTACCGGGACCGCTGAGTATCAGCACCGCCGAGTATCAGCCCTGCAGAGGCCCCTTTGTCTGAGGACCCGAAACACAAACTCCTGTATGAGGAAAAGCGGTTGCGTGCGCACCATACTTTGCAACTACATTGCCAGACAGAATACACTGATTGCCCGGGGCTCTATCCCGCAACGGGCTCAGTGTTCGCAAATTCTGCTAATGGGAAACAGTCGTTTCTTCAGCAGACTCTGATCTACCGGCGTCGGGCACCTGCTCGGGCCTGGTGTCTGCAGTAGCGCTTACTTCTATCTCGGCAGCCAGCGGCTCAGGAGTCCCCTCTTCGTTGACCGTATCAGCTCCAGTCTCGATGTCCTCATCATCCTCTGATGAGGACATCGCATCGTCTGCCTCACCGGGCTCCTGCGAAAGCTCAAATAGCTCCCGTGGAGTGGGAAGTTCAGAGAGATCTCTCATGCCAAATTTTTCGAGAAAGGTCTGCGTAGTGCCGTAGAGCGCCGGAGTTCCCGCGGCAGCTTCACGGCCCACGATTCGAATTAACTTTGCATCCAGAAGCGTCTTAATTGTCGGAAGAGCATCAACTCCACGTATCGCCTCAATCTCCGCTCTTTGCACCGGCTGTTTGTAGGCAACAACCGCGAGTGTTTCAGCCGCCGCCCTGCTCAGACGTCTGGCCCTGGGCGGGATCAGACGGTGAATCGTGCTTGCCACATGCGGTGAGGTACGCAACTGCCAGCCCCCGGCGACTTCAAGCAGTGAAAATCCGTGGATGTCTTCCTGGTATAACTCGGAGATCTCTTCAAGTGCCTTTTCAACCCGCTCGGTACTGGCTTTGGTATGCGCAGACAACTGGCTTGATGAGAGTGGTTTCGTCGCAACAAACAGCAGAGCGCTTATACGAGCGCTGAGAGACAAACGTTTTTGCGTTCTCTGTTCTGGATCATCAGAAAGTTCCTGATCCAATTCCGAAGCCTCATCATCTGCGCTTTCGGATTCTTCAACTATTTCCATTACTGCATCTTCCAATGGTTCCGAATCCATTTCCTCATGTGTATCAGACACGATCACGCCCCCCCAACTTCACGTCGTTCATCATCCAGCTCGCCCTCTTCAGGATGCGCTCCCGCATCCCCGGCGATTTCCTGCGTCCTTGGCTCATTGCGATACTCCTGCATTGAAACAACATTGTCCGCCGGCACCACATCCGGGGCATCAACCCCAAATCCTTCTAAAGCAGCCCCTTCTAATGCAGCGCTTAGAGGCTGTTGCCGATCGCCTTCAGTCTCATCATCAAACTCCGACTCAAATCCGTGGGTTTCGAGGTCAAGGCTGTCTCCCTCGAGGGCAAACTCCATGACGATCTCATCCTCCGGTTGCTCCTGCGAGGCTCTGATCACACCGCGCTTAACGAGTTCAAGCGTTGCAATAAAGGTCCCTATCAATACGCCACGAACCTACTCTCTTCCGGCGCTCACCTCTGTATCATCATCGCTCTTCAACTTGCTGACAATTTCTGCCGGGACAAAGGAGCGAATAAAAGAGCGGAAACCTCGCGCAGGAGCAGGTGACTCAGCAGTTGCGCCGGCAGTTACCCCGGCTGAGGAGGAGGAGGGCTGGAACACGTCGACCATCTTCATCATGTAAGTAACGATGGAAATTGGCTCGAGAAGGACGCGAAACGTCTCTGCTGTTTTCCCTATCCTCTTAAGCAGTCGCGCAAAAACCCGGCCCAAATCATACATATCTTCAGGCTCAGCAAGCATCTCGGGAGTGGGAAGAAGAGCCTTACGGTCGACCCGAGAAAACGTATCAAAGCCATGCTGAGGGGTCTTCATGAGCGACTGGGCTCGGACCTTAGTTTTCTCATACGCCTGTAGACGGGATCGCAGGTCTTCGAAAAATCTATTTGCTTCAAATCCGCCGGTATCCTCGCTATCCTCCACCTCGCCCTCTGACGGAAGCAAGGAGCCACTCTTGATGGAAAGAAGCGTTGCCGCGATAACCAGGTATTCCGCAGCCTGATCGAGATCGAGATGCTCGGCATGCGAACTCACAATCTCCAGATACTGCTCGCATACCTCTGCCATCTTCACTTCCTCAACGCTCACCTCACGCTGGGAGACAAGATGAAGCAGCAGGTCCATGGGACCTGAGAAGAACGCCAAATTGACCGGATAAAATTCGAGGGCACCCTCTGGGACGCTCATTACCTGTTACCTCCTAAGCCTGTATATCCCCCCGGACCTTAGTGTTTTCCGGGATCAAACACCCCCACGTCATCAGGAATGCTTCAGGCTCATATATTCCTGCACCAAACTAGCGCATTTTTAACCCATGCGAAAGGCTTTAAGTTCAAGCATGTTAAACAAAGCCGCAAAATAGTGCAATGTGCTGTGACAGGTCTAGAGCAGCCTTCGGATAAACTTTGTACGATTTTATCCTACGACTGCTCTAGATTCTCTTCTCCCGCGCGGACTTGCGTCCACGCTCTTAAGCATTTTTCGCTGCGCTTTTTTGAAAAATGCTCTGGAGCAGCCTTCGGATAAACTTTGTACGATTTTATCCTACGACTGCTCTAGATGCCCGGAACGCTCAATATATCGGGAACTTTGATGGCTGCGCCGGAATGCGCTTCGATATGCTTCTCCGGGGAGACTCCCGGATCAAAAAGTGCGGCCGCGCCGCACTGTTTACAAGCTAGAAAAAGGTATCAAGCAACAAAAATAGAAAGGGCTAAGGATGTATCCCTGAAAGGCGAGATACATCCGAGTGCCGCTACTGGTGCTAGACCAGCATGTCGCTTTCGCTGGAAGCATTCTGCCCGTTATAGGAACCGGAAAGAATCGCCTGAGCGTCGTCTCTTATCATGCTGGAGAGGCCGTTAATGAGCTTTACGTGTCTTCCGACTTCTTCCCAGTCCTGATTATCGAGATGACTCTTGAGAGTTACCGCGAGGCCTCTCTGCTTTGTAACGATGCCCGAATATTGATTAACGCGCTCGACTACATCCGAGGGGACGCCTTCCTTTTGCGCGAGAACGTCTTTTGTCATGTCAATACAACGCTCTAGCTCGTCAAAAGACTCTAAAAGCTTATTTACTAGTGAATCAGACATGTTTACTCCCCTAAACTCAATTAACTCCCCAACCACAAAATCATTGTAGCTATATCCGGAAAGAGCACAAGCATTTGTCTGAAAACAACTCACAAATTCCCCGGATACTGAATTCCCGATACCTATGAAAGTCTCGTGAAATTCCTGACGCTTAGCAGCGCCGTAGCAACCTCATATCGCCATCTACACAGAGGTGTTTCAATAAATACTCAACTGCCTGTAATTATTAGTTTTTACTTTTAGGAAGGAAAAGAATTGTTGCGGTTTGAAACCAGGTTTCGGGGATTTAGCTGAGCTAGAAAAAATCTTGCAGACACATTCAGCCAGCCCCGAACCCGGAATCGGTCTCAGAGAACGGCACCAACGCCTATGGCATCGCGCACCTGGACCATGGTTTCCTCGGCAATAACCCTGGCTCTGCCGGCTCCGGCTTTAAGAATATCCCTGAGGTCATCGGGTCGGGAGATCCAACTTTCATACGATTCCCGCAGAGGCGCAATCTCTCGTTCCATAGCCTCGAATAATTCCTGCTTGGCCTCACCGTAGCCCATACCACCGGCGCGATAGCGCTCAGCAAGAGCTTCACACTCGTCCTCGCCTGCAAAAAGCTTGTAGAGAGCGAACACATGGCACTCATCCGGGTCTTTTGCTTCCTCAACCGCTTTTGAGTCCGTTACTATCTTCATGATCTTTTTGCGGACGCGCTTCGGGGCTTCGAACAGTCCAATATAATTGTCGTAGCTCTTGGACATCTTTCTACCGTCAAGACCTGGAATCACTCCTGTAGCATCCTCTATGAGAGGCTCCGGAATGGGAAACACCTGTCCAAATCGGTGATTAAATCGCTGGGCGATCTCTCGGGTCATTTCAAGATGCTGTTTCTGGTCGGCACCCACCGGAACCGAGTTACCCCGATACAGTAGAATATCCGCCGCCATCAAAATAGGGTAAAACATCCGCCCGGCGTTTACAGACTCGTTCTTCGCTCTTGCATCTTTGAAGGAATGTGCCCGCTCGAGCAGGCCGAGTGGAAACTGGCAGGCGAGATACCAACTAAGCTCACATACGGCCGGAACGTCTGACTGCCTGAATATCACTACCTCTTCCGGATCCAGGCCAATAGCAAGGTAGGCTGCAGCAAGAGATTGCGAATTTTTTTCAAGCTCCTCCCGCTTCTCCACAGAAGTAAGCGCATGAAGATCTACAATACAAACTATGGTTTCACTCAACTTCGAAAGGCGAACAAAACGTCGCATAGCACCCAGATAGTTTCCGATGTGCACCTGCGAGCCAGAGGGCTGAATTCCCGAAAATACCCTGCCCAGTTTCTTTGAATCTAACGCTTTTTCCACCTACTTAATCCCACCTGATCTACCGCGGTTACCACGCAGCTTTGAATTCTTCATATCTCGATTTTCTTATATCTCGCTCTTTTCCAACCTCGTCGCCCAGGTACGTACCGCGCATAATCACTGGCTGTACTAGATACCTGCGCCGCCTGAAAGGTCCTGCCTGAGCAACTCAAACAAAATCACCGCAGCGCTTTGCGCAACATTTAAAGACTGCATCTTGCCTCGCATCGGTACTTGCAACAATAGGTCACAGTGCCTTTTGGTCAACTCGCGAATTCCTCTCTCCTCAGAACCAAGGACTATTGCCAGAGGCATGGGCAGCGAGTCCTCATAGAGCGACCGACTTCCCTCACCAAGCGCTGTTCCGGCAATCCAATATGCACTCTTCTTCAGTTCCTCGAGACAGCGCGCAATATTTGCGACCTTAATAATGGGTAGTATCTCACTCGCGCCACAGCTTACCTTGCGCACCGTAGCGCTGATCGGAGCACTATTATTCTTTGATACAATCACTCCAGACACACCTGCCGCTTCCGCGCATCGCAGGATAGCGCCAACGTTATGAGGGTCGCTAATCTGATCGAGTACCAAAACCAGCCTGCGATCCTCCGGAGCCGATCTGAGAAAGTCCTCGAGCGAAACACCATGGCGAGGCAGCAGTGCGGCAAGCACCCCCTGATGGCGCGCGCCCTCGGCCATACCCTCTATCTCATCAAAGCTCAGGTTCTGCACAGGCACGCCCGAGTTGTCGATCACGTCACGAAGATCGGAGGATACCTGGGAGTTCTCGGCCAGGTACAGGGTTCCTACGGCTCCAGGACAATGAAGAAGAAGCTCCATCACCGCCTTACGACCTGCGCATACCTCAAACTGTCTCTGCTTCCGCTGTTGTTTTTTCTTCAAGCAAGACTCCTGCTACAGCGATAACTCAAATCTCTATACACGCCATAGGTTTCCTCTGCGGTCTCAGCAAATGTCCTGGGCCGGGGGGTGCCGTTCATTCCAGGCCGAACGGAACCCATTGCCGGAACCCCCACAGCAGACGCAGCGCCTGTCACCACGGTCTTTTCAGATCCAGAGCCAGCGTCCCCTTCCCCCGCCAGAGAAGCACATGCTGAAGCGATTCCCTCAGTCAGAGCCCGTCGCGTCGCTTCCGCAATGGATTCCTGATCCAGTGGGTCACATAGAAACAGATGCCCCCTGCTCTTTGGTGCAAATGTTTTTACGACTTCAATCTCTCCGGAAACAATCGGAGTTCCCGTCGCAAAGGCCTCAAGAGCCGGCAGGCCAAATCCCTCGGCATGGGTCGCCAGTAAAACAGCCCTGGCACAGGCCAGCAGGAGCGGTAACTCCTCTCGTTCGAGCCAAGCAAGGTAGCGGACATCTTCGTCATTACCAAGCAGCTCTTTACACTTCTTTTTCGCACCCGAATCAACACATTTCACGAGCAGACCGTGTGAGCGCAGTGAGGGCGACAAACTTTTCCACGCGAGCAGGGATTTCTCGAGGTTCTTTCGGGGATCGCTTGACGCGGTCAGGAGAAGGTAGCCCGGCTGAAGATCATGTTTACTCAACCACCTCCGCGCATCCCGAATCGCATCTTCGGAATGTCTCTTTTGCCAATGATCTTTAAAGCTATCATCGATCCCAAGAAAGACGGTGCGTATTCGAGACTTAGGATATCCAAAACGAGCGACGACTTCACGTTCTATCGACTTGGTGTCGCAAATAATACGTTCTGCCCGTTTACTCTGCACACCGAAGATTCCTCGGTATACGAATGAAACCAGTGAAGCGAGGCGAGAAGAGGCTTTCTGCGGCGGCCAGCCCTGATACAGGTCATGCACTGTGACAACCTGCGGAAGGGGCGTCGCTAATATCCCAACGTTTGAGGTTGAGTGGACCAAATCTATGCCGTCATACAAAAATCTGAACGGCATGATGAACTGATCAAGCACCATATTCAGGTGTCGCCCGCCTCTGGAGCTGAGCGTTCGCATCAGGAATCGTATCTTCCGTTCATCACTACGACGCCCGTCATTGTTGAGGTCTTTGAAATACTGGCCTGCGGGCCGCAGCGAATGAGGAGGAACAGCGCTGCTAAGCGCATCGAGGCTCTCCATGCCATCAAAGAAAACTGATGAGAGCACGACCGAATCACCGTACAGAACAAACTCGCAGTCGCGCAGACCCTGCTCCGATACATACCTGGAGAGCGCAAGAAACAGCGACTGTGCGTATACTGCCATTCCACCGCCGGAACCCGCATGCCTTCCGAGATAGACACCGATTCTAATAGCCGGTACTTTCTTCACTATTTTACTATCTTAAATAATTCTGTTGCCACATGCGAGGGATCTATAACAATACTATCTTGGTGTAACTAGTGTTTGCCCAAATAAATACACGTTTTGACTGGTTCTTCCACGGAGCGCCGGGCGCTGGCTGTCGGCCCGCAATCCGCCGATTCCCTGCGTTACTGTTAGAAGTTCCTCAGATTCAGCCAAGCAAAAAGACAGTAAGAAGGAGAGGTGTCTCGCCATTATGGTCATTGAATGCCCGAACTGCGTTACCAAATTCGCCGTAGATGCCCAACAACTCGCTGAGGTCGAGCGTCCTCGATTCCATTGCTCTCGCTGTGATCACTTTTTCGAACTCGATGACATACATGCGGCTGATTCCTCTGAAAGCGAAGAAAGTCCGCAGGCTTCGGCACAAGGCGAAGGCGTAGAGCACGCCATGGAGGATAGTGACCCCGGCGAAGTCGTCTCCTCAGCAGGCAGGGAACTGGAAAAGGACGACAGCCCTTCTGATGATAATGAGCTTGTGGCCTCCGGCGCCGATTTACTTTTAAACGAGGGAGACCCGGACCTATCCGGCTTTGAGGACGATTTTGACGAGTATGGTGAAGAAGACGACGACGGTTGGGACGAGGAGGAGAACGTCGCTCATTCCACTGAAGTCCCCGGAGGAGCGCCCGCCTTCGGCAAACAACCTGAGGACACTGACGACGATCGTGACGAGGCAATTGAGACCCTTGTCAGCAAGGCCTCGGGGTATTCGGAGTCCACTGAGCCTGGATCCTTTGAGACGGGATCCTTTGAGACCGGATCTTTTGAGAGTGGGCAGGATCCGAACCCTCCTCAGACTACGGAACCGGCAGATAACGCGTATGCCGAGTCAGGCAGCGGAAGACCGCGGGACGAGGAGCAGTCCTGGATGATTGACTCCGAGAAGGATTCAGCGACACAGCTGGCACTCTACCAGGAATCAGAAATGGAACAGAGTGCTGATGCCATGCCTGGCGGCAGCCGATTCAGAACCAATCGCGACATAGAGAATGCGCCTCCCTTGCTCGCTCAGTGGCCACAGGGAGACCCTACCGCAGCCTACGAAGCTGATACTGCAGCCTTACTGCACAGCACGTCCGAATCTGATGGCGCTGCGGCGAAGTCAACTGCTTCGCCCGATGAAGAGATGACTGCGACTCTCGCCTTTGATGCAGATACGATGACAGACGCCGCGTCCGCCATGGCGGCTGCTTCAGAAGAGTCCTCCCCTGCCGGGTCCTCGGGCGAATTCGCCGGTAACACTTCAGCGGATGATGCTGTAAAGGTCGAGGATACCGTCAATGAACGCATCACCGACTGGGTTACTCCCGGAGAAGTTTCGGTAAAAGAGGGAGAAGTTTCGGCAAAAGAGGGAGAAGTTTCGGTAGATGGCCGGGCAAAGCCTGCGAGCGAGTTCCGCTCCAACTGGCCTGAAGAGAAATCAGTCGAGCCTGAGCGAAAGACTGATAGGACCCCGAAGGACGAACCGGCCCGTCAGGATGCTTCGCTTTCGCGTCTTCCTGAGGCCTTCGACGAGCAGCAGGAGAAGAGGAACCGCAAACTGCAGCGCGCTGCGGAAATTCGTAGAGAGCGTCTGGAGCGAGAACGACTCGAGGCACTTGAGGAGGTGGGGCTGGCGTCGGGCGCAGCATTCCGGCCTGATCCAAAGCGCAGCAAAAACATGCGCAGCTTTGTGACGCCTCTTTTGCTGATGTGGTCTGTGCCGGCGTTTCTGGTGTGGGGATTTAGTAGTTGGAGTGCACATACGGATGACAGCCCGAAGGTAATCAGTGACCTTCTGCATCTAGAGTCAGACGATCTGCCGCTGGCACCACCCCCGGGGCTTGCGCTCGTCGACCTTAATTCGACCCGCAAAACCCTACACGATGGCTCCCGAGTTCTCGAAATCGAGGGCAAGGTTTTTAACGCTACGGAACAGCCATTCGAGGACATTAAGCTCGAAGCGAAGCTATTCGACTTAGAGAACCGTGAACTTAACTCCCAGATAGTACTGTTCAATAACGGGCTGCGGCGCGCAAAGCTACCGGCACTTAGCAAGTCGGCAATTCTCAATCTGCAGCGCAAAAGAAACGCGGGGACATATGACCTGGCCCCTGGCCAGGCCGAGCCCTTCCGGGTGGTTTTCACTGAAGTTGCGGGCCAGGAGCATTGGTTTAGCACCCGTGTATATAGCGTACGGCGCAGTCGAAGCAGAACCTGACAAAGCAAACCTGACAAAGCAAGAGGTAGTGCTATGTATTGTGGGCGATCGAGGCCGAGCTGTTGAATGTAGACGGCATACTACACGTCTGAATCACGCCCAAAGCACCTCACTTAGAAGAGACTCCCCTTCTCCAGAATACAACCGCAGAAGAAATTTGCAGCGGGGAAATCACAGTGAGAATATTACGGAGAGGAAACTACTTAGAACGAAATACTGAGACAAGCTCAGGATAGCCTACTCTTTCGAAGTATCTGCCTTGCTTGTCGCGGCCTCTTTCTGCTGAGCCGATTCGGTCGAAACGCCGTCGGGGGTCACGTCAAGCGCCTTCGCATCGCGGTACGACTTCTTGAAGTTCTTGATTCCCTCGCCAAGGCCTGTCCCAAGTTCCGGTAGTTTGCCAACACCGAAGAGGATAACGACGATAACTAAGATAATTGCGAGTTCCCAGGGACCTAAACCGAACACACGTAACGCTCCAATGATTCTGCGAAAGTTGAATGCAGACAATCTCGTACACAACCCCACCACTGTATTCCGAAAACGAGCAAACTGACAAGACTCTCTAAGCCCGCAGGAGTAATGCTGCCCTCCTACGCGTTCCTGCGATGAATACGCAGCCGAGAAGATTAGTGTTACTTTTCCGGCACAAAACCCACATTTTCACACTAAACTTCTCTGTTTCATGTATACTCATCTCTGGTACCTTTCGGCTTTTGGCCAAACCGGAAAGTAAGGGTAATCTCCTAACTGAACGGCCAACAAGGATATTCCCTCGTAACTCAAAGAAACGAGTACAAGGGTGGACGTAGAACCTTTTATTTCGCTCGAGCGACAGAACAGAAAGAATCCCGCAGACATGCTCAGAACAAACGCCCCCATCACCACGTCTGCGGACGAGTCTGACAGCAATACTCGGGGGTATTATTCCGGGGACTGGGAGCAGGACGCATCGAAGACGCAGGGACCCGTAGTCGCTTTACTTTTGTCGTTGATACTTCATTTGCTCGTACTCGGCGGCATACAGTTCAAGCCTCTGACGAAAGCCGAGGAGTTCGAAGTTGAGCTACTGCCTGCGCGAGAGCGCTCTGCTCAAATAGTTTCTCCCAGCGAAGCCCCTGAGACACAGCCGCCGGAGAATGCAAAGCGACTCTCCGAACGAAACTCCAGAGTACGCAGAGAGCAGATTCGAAGGGGTATTGCGGAGCAGCCCGCCTCTCCTCCATCTGAGCAAGTGCCAGAGAGGGAAGTACCCGAGAAGGGAGTGCCAAAAAAATCGGAACCCGCTCCGAAGGAAAAGGCAGCGGAACAAGCCAAAAACAAACAAACTGAGACCAAACCGAAAAAGAGTCCTGAGAGCAACGAACACGTAGTGGCGAAGTCGGATGCCAAGCCGCGGAAGGCCCCCACACTGCGGCTACCGACTGATTCTCTAACGGGAACCATCGCTGCGAACAAGAAGACCTCGGAAAAGGACCCCACAGCGGTGGACAGCGCCCAGAGTCGTCTCGATGCCATGCTATCCTCCGACAGCTCGTCTTTCTCAAAGAGTGTGAAGAGCGACAGAGAACGAGAACGCATGCTTCGTGAATATCGGCCATTCCGCTCACGAAGTGCTGAAAGCTTTTTCAAACAGCGTTCGGGTTCATCGGACTATCTCCCCGATATTCAGGATGGAGACCTGACGCTGCTCAATGCCAAAGCAGACCGCCATGCCGTTTTCGTGAGACGCGTAGCGCTACAGGTATTTGGCGCACTACGCCGAGAAAGTTGGGCGGAACTCTCATCTCAGTCGATTCGCCGCTTACGCGATTATACGACGATACGTGCCGTCATGTCGCCAGAAGGACGACTTCTTGAGGTCGTGTTTGAAGGAGGTTCGGGAGTAGGTGAATTCGACAATCTTGTGAAAAAGGCCGCACAAATCGGAGCCTGGGACAAAAACCCTCCGTCCTCAGCAAAACACGCGGATGGGAATATTCACTTTATTTTCAAGGCACGCACCTGGTCCAGACACATCGGCGAGGCGCGCCGTGAGCAACGCTGGTTGCTTCTGTCTACAGGACTGCTTTAGAGAAACGCAGCGAGAGCTGCACTCGGAAACGATCCGCTATCGCAGACGATCGCCGAAACTGTCCACACCCGGTGTGATTCGTCGGATTTGCTCAGCTCGATCCCGCTCATCATAACTGATAGCGAGATCCACATATTCTCCGTTCGCGGACTCTACATTCGAACCAAAGATTTCCCAGAGGAAAAGAGTTACTACATCCAGCAATACATACAGAGCAGCACGTCCGTATGCCGCCTTGTCCCCCTCTAAATATCGATAGTGAAAAAGGGTTTCACCAGCTGCGTTTACCCCTTCAGAGATGGGTAGCCCCAATTCGCTTTCAATCTGACTGCGAGGCGTCCCCACCTCTAAAATATCCAGATTTGGTTCCTCGGTTTCCTGCATCGCAAGGCCAACCGAACAAGCAGAGAAGGAAGAACACAGAAAAATTAGGCATAGGAAGCAGGCAAAGACGGAGCTTCCGCGACGCCCGGGACTTAGCTGTGTAACCTTGCTATGAGGGGAATCGCAGCACATCGGCAGGTCAGTGCAATGAGCGAGGACAAACCAAATCGAATTCGGGAATGCGAACCAAAAACTCATCCCCTTCCTCATTCACAAAGGTGTATCCCCCGGACATGGAGCCGACCGGGTCTGCTATGAGACACCAGCTCGTATACTCAAACTCCTCTCCAGGAGCGAGTACGGGCTGAACACCGACCACACCAGGCCCTTCTACCTCGGCAAACAAAGCGCCACCGGAGTTGATCACCCAGTGACGCTCCAGCAGCTGCACGGTCTCACTACTGTCATTGCGGATGGTGACGTTATAGGTGAAGGCAAATTCTTCCTTTCGCTGGTCACGGAAAACGTCAGTTTCTACCTCAGAAAAGGCCAGCTCCACCTCTTCTTCGAGGTCAGCGTCCTCCTCAGATTCCAGCAAATCGATTTCTTCGAAATCAGAGGTCTCAAGAAAAAAGTCTGCGTCTGACATCATATCACCGGCTCCGGCAGTCTCCTTGCCCCCTGCCAGGTGATCTTCTTCTGTTGTCCCGACAGCGGACACCTCTTGCGACGAGGAATCAGAGCCTGAGACGTCCGCGGATTCAGCCACATCCAAATCTTGACGCACGGGTATGGAAACCACATCCGCCCGGGTTCCCTGAGTATCATGGTGATCGACAAACTCTGGGCAAACAGTAATGCTTATTTCGCTTGTTATTGCCGTATAACTCAGGGAATGGATTGTCTGACGGGAGTTTTCCATAGTTTCGGGCGACCCTTCAATAAGCTCAAATACACTGCTTGAGCTTAAAACATGCGTTCAAAGCGCAGATGCCGCGTAATCGTTGCAAGAACAAAAGCAAAGACAATTCACGACAAACGGCGCAGCTCCAGAAGCCTAGTCTAAAACCAACCTCAAGCCCCTCGTATAGCAGGTATGATATCCGGTGCAAGCCTCCGGAGAAAAGGTACAAGCCCTCAGAGGGAGAAGCAAAACCTTATCGAGCACCTATCAGACCGGCGTTAAAGCACACATGGACCCGGTGTACTGCGCCTAATCACCCTGCGAGCTCCCAGCGGATATCAGCGGCGGATATCAGCTCCACGGCAAATCAACGCGGCCATATGCTTAGAAGAACTCAGAAATATGAGTTATCGCAAGGCAAAAAGCGGTCAGCTTGCTACTTCTCTAGTAATATAATAGTTTATACAGCGCTGCTGAGCTTGTTGGTAACAGCAAAAAACACCCGGTACCCTTAGAGGTTTCTTCCGCTGCGTTTTTTATTTAGAAGTCTCTGTTTTTTCGGAGATAAACGACTACTAAGTAGCGTTCGGCCCTGATTGCCAATACCCTCCCCGCACGCCACAGTCCTTATTGGAGACTCTGGTCAGCGACGTTTTCGTCTCCTTGGTTCATTTTTCAGGTTTTGTGAACCTGTCTGCACGAACAGATATCGCGCACAGGTCTGCAGCAATTACGGCTACCCTGGAACACGGCCGCTCCATTGGAGCATTACGCGAGGATACATTACCCGCTCATG
>JAUIMJ010000093.1 GCA_030433295.1 bacterium
GTATCTAATCCTGTTTGCTCCCCACGCTTTCGCGCCTCAGCGTCAGAAATGAGCCAGAAAGTCGCCTTCGCCACTGATGTTCCTCCTGATATCTACGGATTTCACCCCTACACCAGGAATTCCACTTTCCTCTCTCACCCTCTAGCCAAGCAGTATCCAATGCACTTCCGGGGTTAAGCCCCGGGCTTTCACATCAGACTTACTTGGCCGCCTACGCGCTCTTTACGCCCAATGATTCCGAACAACGCTTGCACCCTCCGTATTACCGCGGCTGCTGGCACGGAGTTAGCCGGTGCTTCTTCTGCAGGTACCGTCAGATCTTCTTCCCTGCTGAAAGAGCTTTACGACCCTAGGGCCTTCATCACTCACGCGGGATTGCTGGATCAGGCTTTCGCCCATTGTCCAATATTCCCAACTGCTGCCTCCCGTGGGAGTCTGGACCGTGTTTCAGTTCCAGTGTGGCTGATCATCCTCTCAGACCAGCTATCCATCGTAGCCATGGTAGGCCTTTACCCCACCATCAAGCTAATGGACCGCAGCCCCATCCCTTCGCGCCCAAAGGCTTTACCGAAACAAACCGCAGTTCGTTTCAGACCATTCGGTATTAGCCCCGGTTTCCCGGAGTTATCCCCAGCGAAGGGGGAGGTTAGCTACGTGTTACGCACCCGTGCGCCACTG
This sequence comes from bacterium, assembly GCA_030433295.1. Taxonomy (GTDB): domain Bacteria; phylum Bdellovibrionota_C; class UBA2361; order SZUA-149; family SZUA-149; genus JAUIMJ01. The sequence continues at coordinate 679 of JAUIMJ010000093.1, forward strand.
TACTCGCACCCGAAGGTACTTTCTCGTTCGACTTGCATGTTTGAGGCATCCCGCTAGCGTTCGTTCTGAGCCAGGATCAAACTCTTCAGTTTGATTCAAATTTGTTTGCTGCTTTGCCGTGTCTCGATGCATCAATATCTTGTGGGATATTTCAGCACTCTTACTAAGCGGCCCGCCGGAATAGCGGAACTTGTAAGAACAGAGAGACGACTGTGTGCATATAATGCAAATTCTGTCTCAAGATTCATTTACTCAAATTCTCCTTTTCTGGTTAGTGAACAGGGAAAGAGACCCTGCTCTAAGAAAAGGGGAATCGACGAAGTAGTATATAGTTATATAATATTTCGTCTTAAACACGCTTCTGACTCATGTAATGCACCCTGTGCATTAGAGCCAAAAACTCTGCTCTCTTCTACTCAACCGAAATGTCATGTGACTTCAACGTCACTAACAAAGGCTCAGTCGCCTTTGATTACTTCTTTCCCTACCTAAGAGCACCGCACTCTCTCGAGTTGCGCTTTTCTCGGTAGCGGCGACGAATAGTGCCTCAAAGCAGTTTGCTTTGCAAGCGTCTAAACGTTCTTTTAATAAAATTATTTGAAAAATTTATCTTCAAATAACCTACCAAAATTACCAGTGATTTCAGGGAATCTAATACTGCTAGAAAGCTGAAATGGCGTGGTGCCGCTTTGGGAGGGACAAACTGACCCAGATCAGAGAAAGAATCAAGGGCTAAGCGGGGGATAATTCCAAGTTTTTCAGCTTTTTTTGCCAATACACCTCAATTATTTGATCGCCGGCACCAGAAAGGGCTGCCAGGAGGCCTGAATCGTGGGTGGCTATGACCACAGCGGCCCCTTCTTCGGCGCAACGCCGAAGTTCCGACATGGCCCGAGAAAGCACTTCCTCCGAGGCGCCGCTCAGTGTTTGGTCCAGACAAAGTACATCCCCGGGTGAATATTCTCGCAAAAGAACCGCAGCGAAGGCCGCTCGTTTTTGCTGAAAGCGAGAAAGCATTGCCGCCTCGCTCGAAAGAAGCAGCTCGCCAAGGCCCAGCGAAGCAAAGCGCAAAAGCATGGGCGCAAGCACGGGATGCTCAGCAAAATGCGCGTTTGCTTCGTATATACTGAGCGCAAGAATTTCGGCGATGCTGCGTCCCTTATACTGCACGGCACGGGGGCGCGGCGAAAAGCGGGCGCCGGCACAGTGCTGACACTCCTCTTCAAGCATTCCTACAAAATCGAGTTCGACGCGAAGGGTGCCGCGACCATTGCAGCCGGGGCAGCGGGCATCGACGTTGCTCAGCAGAAAGTCATCCTGCTCAAGTCCAAGCTTTCGTGCCTCTGCCTGCTGGGCGTAGGCCTCAGCCAGGGGGCGAGCAAAGGCGAGGCGATCGAGGAGCATATCTGCGGGCTTTGATTTCGGGGATCTTTTTGTGACCGCCGGCTCTTCTTCTATGAAGAAGGTTTTGGCGCCTCTGCTTTTATTACCCCTTGTATTGCCGCCTCCTTTTGCACTCCCTTCTCTTGCGACAACTATATCGTTTAGCAGCATGGTTTTTCCGCTGCCCATGGCACCGCAGATCGCAGTGATTTTTCCGAAGGGGATTTCTAAGCTGTTGTCGTCATCAAAGGTGTAGCCGGGAACGCCGAAGGAAGAAGAAGACACTGCGGAAGGAGCCTGCTTGCCGGCAGGGCTCTTCTTCTTTGATCCCTTCCCTTTCTTACTCCCTTTCTTATTCTCTGCGGCTGATTTGTCTTTGTAGTCTGCGGCGTAGTTTTCGGCGTAGTTTACCGCACTGGCACAGTAGCTCAGTTCATATTGTGCAAGCTCGGCTTTGGGAGCGAACTCAAGCACCCAGTCCGCCTCGGGCAGCAGGTCCAGAGAAGTATCTAAAATTATTGGGGTATTTCCCTGTTCACGAAGCTTTTGCAGCAGGGCGCTGAGTCGCGGCAAATCGGAAGAGCGCAGCACATCAGAGGGGCGCTCTATAAAAAAGGTGGTGCTGTTTAGCCCGCGGGAGAGAAAGCTTAGCAGCATAAGCAGCAGGCCCTCGCCTGACGATAGCTCTGAGAGTTTCTGTGAGAGCATGAGTCCCGGAGGGAGCAGGTCCTTAAGCGTATCGAGCACATCAAAGAGTCTGTGTGATGCCTCCTGCGGCAGGGCTGCGCGCAGGGCTTCGGGAGAGAGGTTGAGCAGATTCTCCTCTGAGAGAAGACGCTCTGAATTATTTGAGCCTTCAGCGACACTATAGCGCAGGGCAATTGTCTCAGGTCCCCCACCCAGAACGACGCCGCGCTTTAGCTGCACGGCTGCTCCGCAGCTGCTGCACAAATAGCCGGGCATGCTGCGCCACTCTCTGCATACCGCTTTGTTCTTATCGAGCTGCACAAGAGAAACGATTTGCGCACCAAGTGCTGTTGCCGCAGCGAAACTCTCAAGCAATCGGGATTCGTTCAGACTCTCCAGACTGAGGGTATCTACCGCAAGGGCGATATCTCCCCCGGTCTCAGCAAGAGAGGAAAACAATTCCTCGGCTCTTTTGCGACGGGACTCCTTACTCTCGTCGTCTATCTGCAGACGCTGCAGTATCTGCGGACTGCTTTTGTCCTTACTCTTACTATTGTCCTTATCGCCAGCAGCGATGATACGACGCACCCCGGCGCTGACTGCCGCACTGAGAAAACCGTCTATCTCCTCGAGGGAAGTCGGCCTGCGGCGCGCAAGGACCGCAAAGGTGGTCTCGGGGGCAAGCCCGGCGGTATCAGAAACAATACGTGCAGCAACTCGCGGCGCACTGGCGTCTTCAAGGGCACAGCCTGAAGTATAACAGGCTAATTTGCCGAATTCATTAAGGAATTGCTCAAGGAGCCCATCAAGGCCCAGAAGGCCTGCTGCGGTGGCTTCGCTCTTTGTCCCCCGGCCCCCCTCTCTGCCCCGATCGCTAACCTGCTTACCGAGTGCACTATCGCGCTGCACCTCCTGAAGGTAGCGGCGGATATCCACGCCGGGCTGCAGACCATCGACGCTGTCAAAGCGAGCCCCGCTGCTCGGCATGGAGAGAGGGTCCTGTCGCAGGTCAAGAGCCGCGCGCAGGCGACGACTGCTCTCGTCTAAGATGCAGTGCTTTATCAGCGCAAGGTGCGGCGCGCTTTCAGGGCCTCGAATCAGGGTGATGCTCCCCGTGGGAATCTGCAGATCCGCTGCCGCAAAACCACGGGCTGCAGCTGCATGCACGCTGATTGGTGCTGCCTCTAATGCTACATCTCGCGCTGCTGTGCTTCTCGGAGTCGACATGGCGCCAGTATAAGCCGTGCATCTGCTTAGACCAAGCTTAGACCGCACCCTGCTTAGACCGCACCCTACTTAGACCGCATGGTCTTGCATTGACTTGCAGGGCCTTGCTGCGTGGTTTGAGCAGGAAAATACCTGATGCTATAAGGCTTTCGGCCCCGGGCTCTTCTTCCCGCGTCTTTTCATGGGCCTTCGTGGGGGTAGAACGCAATCGGGCTGTCCGATGGAATTGCGTAGTCTTTTGAGACCGGTTTTTGAATCTTGCTCTGAAGACTCCTTCGCTAAAAGCACGCAATTCTTTCCGGTAGCCTGGCGAGAGGTTTTATTCTCACTCACCGCTGCTCTGACCTGTCTTTCGTCAGCACATGCCACTGTTTGCTGTCGAATTCAAAAGCATTTTTCGCTGCGCTGCCTGTAACGTTTCAGTCATAGCGCCGCCTTGATAAAGGAGCGTTGCTGAGCGCATGGCGTTCTCAAAAGACCGATGAGCGGGATTCTCCTCAGTCCTGCCTGTGTCTCTGAGTTTGTCTTTCTCAGCAATTCGTTCCGGGGGCGGCGTACGTCTGGTGATTTTCACCTTCTGATTGGTCCTGAGGCCACTCACATAGAAGGCTGGTTTTTCCGGAGGAAATTGCCAGGCCGCCCCCACTTCTGCTGCAGGCCCCTTTGCCTGCTGAAACAAGGGCAGAAAATTCGCCCCCGAACTGCCTTTACTTGGAAAGATCCGGGCACTGCTAACGTCTTACTTTCTTAAGGCCCTGCGGCAGCTATGACAGCTTGTATTTTCGACGCATTGTCGTGGGAGAATACGGGGAATTTTTTTGTGGCAAAAAAGCTTCCCGTGATAGCCTAATAGCCCAATACTACAAGACTTTAGGCGGGTATGCCCAAAACGAAGACCATTTGGAAATCGCTTCTCTCACCGATAGGCCGCGGCGTCGCCTGGGTCTACCGCATTCAGCCGCTCAGTGACCTTGGCCTGCTCGCCAGCATCTTTTCCTTGTTGGCTTTGCGGTTTTTCTATGTGGGCTCTCAGGATCTCGTCGTGGGCATGCTCTGCGGCTCAACGCTCTTTCTGGTCGCGGTCTGTGCTCTGGGCACCGTGTATCAGCGCATTCGTCTTGGGAAGACCCTTCACATAGAACCACAGTTTGATCATCAGAACCCGCTTTCAAAAACACCCATTGCTGCAGGCATGGTGGTAAGCGGGGTGCGCGTCCTGCCCTTCTTCACCCTGGAGCTGGAGCGACACTTTGATGTAAGTCACTTTGAAAAATCAGCGCAGAAAGATACTGCCGCGCGCATTATCTCGCCCAAACATCTACTGCGGGGTCGGGACCCCCATGATGCAAAACGCCGTCTCGTCGACAGCGTTCGCTTTCCACATCGCGGGCTCTGGGCAATGTCCGGGGTATACTGCCGCATCGGCGATGCTCTGGGACTTACGCGACTTGCCTGGGAGTATCCTCTTGAAGCGGGCATTGAAGTTTCTGCCGCAGACATTCCGATCAAGGCCCTGCCGATTGTTGCGGCAAGTTCTCGCGCCGGGGATGAGCTGAGCCTTTCGCAGGAGCGCTCCGGCGATCTCTACGACCTCAAACCCTACGATCCAAACGACGGGGTAAAGCGCATTCTCTGGAAGACCTACGCCAAGTCAGGACAGCTCGTGGTGCGACGACCGGAGCCGGCAATGATTCCCGAAGGAGAGGTTGCCATCTATCTGATTGCCGGGCGGGAAGAGGATTACGTCGCCGGTGCTCTGCAGAGTTATCTTAAGATGCTTCACGAGAACCAGATTGTCGTGCTCTTTGGCACCGACGGGCTGAACAGCATTCCCCATGAGCATGCGGGAAGTCCGGGTGAAACTTCCTATTGTTCAACGCCGGAGAGCATACAGCGGGCAATTAATCGCAGCGCCTGCAGTGCGCAGGCCGGTGACGGCAGCGACTTTGAGGAGTTTCTCGAAAGTGTAGAAGGCCCCGGGCGAAGAATACATCAGGTGGTGGTTTTTGCGCCGCTTGAGACCGAGGGCCCGGCCTCTGCCAATAAAGTTCTCTTTCCCGAGCGCTATGCGGATCGCAGCATCTGGCTTAGCAACCTGCAGGCGAGCACGAACAAAAGCCACATCACGCTCAGCCTCGCTCTGGTTCCCGATAGTTTTGAGCTGCACACGGACTTCATTCCCACAAGCGGACTGCAGAACCTAAAACGCAGTGTGAGTGCACAAATCAGCACTATGCGAAAAAGCGCGGAGACAAATCCCGCGGCAGATTTACTTTCACTGCCTGGCGCCCAGGTATTACCGGTGGAGCGCTACGAGTAGAGAATTACTATGTTCGGAAATGAAATTAAACAACAAAGCCAGGCAGACAGACTCTCTGGCGGGCTGGCAGCCCGGCTGGCAACAAAGGGAACCGAGGTTTCTGCCGGGGTCCTGTTTCGCCTGCAGCTGCTTCGCTATCTGGTCTTTGGCGGAATAACGCTGTTTATCGCAACGGCGGTGGAACTCGGGGTAGATACCGGCGTCCTGCTTCTGGGCGTCGGTGTGGGGATTTTTCTTGCCGGACACTGCCTGCTCAAGGGGCTTAGCTTTCTTAAGGTCTCGGTGTTTCATGCCATTGCCTTTGGCCTTGGCTACCTCCTGCTCAACGGCGCAAATTATTTTCTCACCGCGGGGGCTGCTTCGGATGCGAGCTATGACTTTCTTCTGCCGAAGTATATGGACAAATTTCTCGTCGTCCTTTTGTTCTACGGTGTGGCCCTTCTTAGCACCTGGGGATTCTGGACCCGGCGTCTAACGGTTACTGTTGAATGTATCTTCGGCTCAGTTCTCTATGTCTGGCTGCTGAGCGGGCATCGGGGCTATCACATTGATGCGCCCAAGGAGATTAGTTCGCTTAGCTGGAAGATTGGCCTGTTGCAGCAATACTACGTTGAGCCACAGCACGTGTTTATTGCCGCCGGGGGATTGTTTCTCGTTCTGCTTGCGGTCTATCTCTTTCTTGCCGGGCAGCGGCCGTTATTTGGTCAGATAAACGCCATTCGCTCCTTTGGCCCCCGCTCCCTTGCCCCCATGCTGGTCATTCCGGTTCTACTGCTGATTTCCCTTTATCAGTATGCCGTCTACCTGAGTTCGAATTACTCGGTGGACCTGAGTCGCGTCAGTAACGGGGTCGGCAGCAAGGAAGATGCACAGACCGGAGAGAGTAATCTCGGTTTTCACAGCGCGGTTTCTTCGACCAAGCAGCCGGCCGCCCTGGTGCGCCTCGAGACTGATTATCAGAGCAACCCTTCTGCACCTATGCTGTATCTGCGCGAGGGCGCACTTTCGGCCTACAACGGAAAGGAAATCGTTCGTGCCCCGGCAAATTTCGACCGCGATGTGCCCAACGTCGGTGTCGGAGTTCCCTATGTGGCGACCGAGAATCTTAAAGAAGAGGCCAGTGAAGAGGAAAGGGAGAAAGTCATTCAGTCGATCTTTCTGCTGACCAAACACGGCGCGCCCTTTGCAATTGATCACCCCGTGCGCATCGCCATGATTAAGAACCCCTACCCCGAGCGATTCCAGCTCGCCTATCAGGCTATCTCCATGGCGCCGGTAACAAAGCCGGGATTGCTGGTGGGTTCAGAAGTCGGTTCTGAGGACTGGAGCCCGGAGACCTGGGAGCATTACCTGCGGGCACCGGGAAGCGCGAATAAAAGTGAGTTTGAGAAACTGATAGAAGGAACCCCTGAGGATTCCTTCGCCACCCCGCTTCCGGATTCTGCCGGTGAGGATTTTCGCTACAGAAAGATGGCGGAGTATCTCGTTGGCGATCTGCAGGACCCCATGCGCAAGGCCGCTAAGATCGTAAGCTTCCTTTCGAAAGAAAGTATCTACACCCGAAGCCCGGGGCATCAGGTCGCTGAGAACGGAGACCCGGTTTCGGCCTATCTCTTTGCGGAAGAAAAACGCGGCTACTGCGTGCACTTTGCCCACGCGGCGGTCTACCTCATGCGCAGTGTGGGCATCCCGGCGCGCATCGCCACGGGCTATCTCACCGATATGACCTTTGCAAAGGACGGTCACATACTCCTGCACCTCGGCGATCGGCATGCCTGGCCCGAGCTTTACATTCGCGGGGAAGGATGGGTAGTCCTCGACATCACTCCGGAGCAGGCCGAGAACGAAGAAGCCATAGTGCCGGATGAAAATCTGCTCGATGATCTGATGAGCAAGCTCAATCCCTACGAGGAACTGCTTGACCCCATTCCGCTTGACCCCGAGAGCGCAGAGGGCAATCAGGTGCTTCAGCATCTGCTCAGCAGCAAAACCATGCTCTGGGTGTTTGGCCTCCTATTGCTTGCGGCGCTGCTGATAAAGCTCAGCCTGCGCTATGGCTATCTGCTTGCGGCATCAAGAGAACAGCGACTGCGCATGGCGTATATTGCATTTGCCTCGCGCATGGCCGACATCGGGCTTGAGCGACGGCAGGGAGAGACAAGAAAGGAATACGCGCAGCGACTGGCTGCCGAGGTTGATGTGGATGCCACGCAGCTTACCAAGCTCTATGAGTTTATCACCTACGCTGACTCGCATGAGCATATTCAGCAGATAGATATCGATAGATCGTTAAACGCCGCCTTGCAGTCCCTGCAGGGCGCACGCGCCTGGTGGTATCGCGCGCTTGCGTTTCTTAGTCCTCTGTCACTGGCGAGGGTGCGCACATGGTAATACGCTTTACATTGCGTGCTGCTCTGTTACGCGCCTTTCTGCTGCTTGTTCTGGGTAGCACAATCGGGCCCGGTCCCGGCACAGCGCAGAGCCTCGACAGCTCACGCCTTCCCGGTGCCGAAGCCACGCTTGAGGAACTTCTCATTGAAGGTAATGCCCTGATTCAGTCGGGGCGACCCATCGATGGTCGTGCAAAGCTGCAGCAGGCCTTACAGATAGCGCCAAAAGACTTTCGGCCCCATATGGGACTTGCCGAGTATTACCTGATTCACGTTTCGCACTTTAAGCTGGCCTATCGCTACGTAAACACGGCCATGCGTCTCTTTCTGGAGAAGAATCCGGAACTAAAAACAAAAGGTGGTGAGGGCCTTGAGCGCATAGACCATATCCGCCTGCTGTATCTGCTGTCTGAGGCGCAGCTCAATCTGGATAAGTATGAGGACTCACTGGCTACTCTTGATCGCTACAATGAACTCTACGGCTGGGGCTCCTGGGTTCCCGGAGCACGGGCATGGGTTCTAATGAAGCTAAAGCGCTTTGATGAGGGTATTGCCGTCTCTCAGTCCGGTCTGCTGCAGGGCGCTGACCCGCAGAGGACCTGGAACATCCTCGGCATTTTGTTTTCGGTAAAGGGAAACCGACAGCAGTCGCTGCTTGCGTTTCGCAGTGCCATAGAAGAGGCACTTAAATACCGGGCCTACGGTGGTATTGCGACCTTTTTAAACAACGGGGGCGAAGTATACCGGGAGATGTTTCAGGATAAGAACGCCGAAGCTGCCTGGGCCGCGGCGGTCAGGCAACCGGACGGCTGTGAACACGTGCTGCCGAGCCTTAACCTTACGCATCTCTACATAGACCAGCTTCGCTTCTTTCAGGCTGAGCGGGTGCTGGCAGACTTTGAGGCCTGCTTTGCGCAGCAGACTCTGCGCAAGGACACCGAACACAGGTCACTTCTGGCCCTTGCCCGGGGAAAGATAGCCATGCTGACTAACGAAATCGACAAAGGGGTAGAACTCAGTCGACAGGCACACGAAGAGCAGCAGTGGTTTGGAAAAATCGGAACCAATCAGAACGATGTGGACTTTGCGTCCTCCGTAACGCTTGCGCAGGCGATGGAAGCTAAGGCCGCTGCCCTCAATGACGAGGTCAGCTACAGCCTGAGTCGTACACTGCAGAACGCAGGTATGAAGCGCTGGCTGCGGCTTCGCGCCTGGTGGCTCTATCGCAAGGCGAGAAACATCGGGCTTGAGGAGCTTGAGGATCTCGAAGACCTCTTCATCAGACATACCGACGCCATGGTGCAATACCCCACGCTTGGCAGCCTGATGGCAACCTACAATCAGACCTCGCTTAAGGCGCGCCTTGATCGCATGAAGAGAACCGACGACAGAAAGCCGGCGCATGTCTACTACGACCTCTATATGGCGCAGAACTATCTCTATAATGGTGACTACGATGAGGCAGAGGAGCTGCTTCGCAAGCTGGTCAAACTGCCGGCAGAGAACCAGCGTCTGCTTAAGGCCGAGATGCTGGCATCGCTCATTCGGGCCATAGAAGAAGGACAATCTCTCCTTTCTTACTTTGGTGAGAAGGAGCAAAAAGAGCTTCGGCGGCTTAAGGAGCAGCTCTTTGCCCTGCTTCCGTCCAGAGTCAGAAGCGCGGATCTGCAACTGCCGGTCGCCATACAGATCGCACCGAGCAAGGAATCTCAGAAGGACCTGCTTGAGGATGTCGTTGACCTGCTGCCCGACGAGCGCTTTGGCAAAACCGCAGAAGCCCGCTACCGCATCCTGGTTTCAGGGCAGAGCGGGGTTGAGGGTAAAACGCAGGTTTCCCTGCAACTGCTTGACTCAAGCAACGGGCGGCAAATTGCCCTGGTTCAGGAGGCAATTAACGAAGAGGGAATTCCGGACCTGGTAAATGCGTTTATCACCAAGGCATTTTCTCATAAGAATGATGCCCCGGCAGCACCGCTACCGCCAGTGCCGCTGCTAAGAGGTATTTCCTGATTATCATTGAAAGAGTATTGGCAAAGACCGTACAAGAGAAGAGCACCCAGAGAAAAAGAAGGGACCATGACAGAAGATACACAGGTAGTTCAGTCGCTAAAAACGCTTAAGGAAGCATTGACCAAAGTCATCCGTGGTAGAGACGACACCATAGACCTGGTCCTCTGTGCGATGATCGCAAACGGCCACGTGCTGATTGAGGACTATCCCGGCTCGGGGAAAACCACTCTGGCCAAGACGCTGGGTAACTCAATCGACTGTAGCGAAACGGATGACAGCCAAAGTCATATCCTCTCTTTTCGAAGAATTCAGTTCACCCCTGATTTGCTTCCCACTGATGTGCTCGGGGTAAACGTTTTTGAGCCAAAGAGCGCAAGCTTTCGCTTCCAGCACGGGCCTATATTTGCGCATGTGCTGCTGGCGGATGAAATCAACCGAACCGGTCCCAAGGTGCAGGCGGCATTTCTGGAGTGCATGGCAGAGCGACAGGTGACCATTGATAACGTCACCTACCCGCTGGACGATTTGTTCTTTGTAATCGGAACGCAGAATCCGCTGGATCTCGCCGGAACCTACCCTCTTCCGTTGGTGCAGTTAGATCGCTTTCTGCTCAAGGTGCCCATGACCTATGTGGACAGTGACACCGAGCTTGAAATCCTTCGTGACGAGAAGGCGATTTCCACCGGGGTTGAGGAGGCCAAACCCGTGGTTAAGCGCGAGGACATTCTGGCCGCTCGCGCTCAGGCACAGGAAGTGACGATAAAGGACTCCATCGTTGAGACCATCGTCGCCATCGTGCAGGCTTCGCGCACCAGTCCCCTGCTGCAGTTTGGCGCATCTACCCGTTCTGCAATCATGCTCAAGCGAACCATCGCAGCCTGGGCGCTGCTGCAGGGCAGAAACTACGCCACTGAGGACGACCTCAAGCACCTGGCCCCCTACGTGCTCAAACACCGCCTGCGCTTCCACCCCGGCGCCGGCGATCCGGATGAGGCATTCCAAGAGCTGATACGCCCACATATCGAACAACTAATCGGCAGCAGCTATCGACCGGATGCCGCCTAATCAGAGAACGAGGCCAAACCCCTCCCCTCTCTACGTGCTCTGTGTGCTCTGTGTTTCAATTCCCGGACGCACAAAAACACCCAGGACCGTCAATCCAATCACAGTAATCGCTGAGTTTGGAGGACAGGATTTTAAACACAGAGCACACGGAGCACGCAGAGAGGTAATTAGAATTTCCGTAAGGCTTTCAGAAAACCCGAAAGGCTAGAACGCCCACTCAGGCTCCGTAGTCCAGAAGCACCCCCCAAAAAACCCTTGCCCTCTCTGCGTGCTCTGTGTGCTCTGTGTTTCAATTCCCGGACGCACAAAAAACCCAGGACCGTCAGTCCAATCACAGTAAACGCCGAGTTTGGAAGAAAGGATTTTAAACACAGAGCACACGGAGCACGCAGAGAGGTAGTTAGGAGCGCGATCGTTTCTCCTGAGAGAGACCGGCCCCCTGGCCTGGTCTTTGTTTCACTTTCCCCAGCACATTAATCTTTTTCATACTCTCAGGGCAGAGGTGTCCCCGTCGTTCCACATTGACCCGATTTCTTGCTATAAACATCCCTGATTCTTTCAGATCCCTGAATCTCGCGTAGAAAACAGAACGTGCCTCTTCTGCAAGCCCGGCGATCCCATGGCTTGTCGAAGGGGTCATTACCCGAATACCGTTTTTCTTCCGCCGAGGGATCGCAGCACCATGAATGCAAATTCAGACAATCAGACAAACGACCATGCTGCGCTCGCTACTACGCTTTGTAGTACGCATGTAAAGCACATCATCATGTATGCAGCAGTTCCGCAGTGCATTTTCGGATTCCTGCTTTTTCAAGTCGATAAGCAGCCCAATCCCCCGATGTGGCTTCTGGTTCTGCTGAGCTACCTGTATCAGGCGCTCTTGTTCTGGTGGATGGGACTCTACGGGGCTTTCTGCGCAGTGACTGCATTACGTTCAGTCCACAAAAGCAATGTGCGAGCTGTGTTTTGGTTTTTGTTGTCCACTGCCGCGTTGGTGTATTTTTACCGAACACCACTGATTCGCGGGCCACAAGCCGAAACAATTGCCGCAGTGATAGCAATCGCGCAAAACACCCTCGTCTTCTACGCCGCACTTTTCCTCCACGAGGAACCGCTCGACGAATTACTTGTTTATTCCCATGAGGAACCCTTCGAAGTAACGCTTCCAGCAAACTTCCTGCTGATGTTTCGCGTCGGCTTCTACACAGGCTTCATCGCGTATCTCACAATCCTCGTCTTGCGATTGTAGATAGCACGAGGGGAGAGGTTAATCGAAAATGTTCATATTTCGGGAACGGGCCTGCCCGTTTTGACCTCTTCTCTCTCCTACAGACCCTTGTTGCTGTCACTCAAAGCAGGAAACGAGAACAAACCCAATACCTCTCTGCGTGCTCTGTTTTTCAATATTCCCGGACGCACAAAAGACCGGAAACCGTAAATCCAATCTCAGTAAACGCTGAGTTCGGAGGATAGGATTTTAAACACAGAGCACGCAGAGCACACAGAGAGGTATTGGGTGGTATGGTGGTGCTTGTGTTCTTAGTAGGGGAATTTGGAAACGGGAAAGTGTGGCTCGGGCGGGATGCCTTTGGCCTTTTCGGGTGTTTGAATGTCACTTCTCGGGACTGCAGCATTGTCTGCAACCGGAAGAAGGTGCGGAGTCTCGCCAGAACATACAGTCCTTTGCGAGCGTCTAGCCGAACAACATTGCTAAACTATGTCGTGACAAAATCCTTTTGCCTTTTCGGGCGAAAACTCCATTTCACCTATGTACCGCGCGGAAAAACATGCGAACAAAGCCCTTCCACAGAGAAAGTATCGGCCCCGAAATTCGCATTCTTGAGTGAAAAAATACACTCAGTGAAGAAAACTACTAAAAACTCCCTATTTCGCCCCATTAAGGCATATATTCGGCTGCTGCCTATGGGGAATTCACCGGGGAGATGGGGAAATACAGAGGCGTTTTTCGAGCGACAATCGTCCAAAAAACGGGCTGCTGCGCAGCCCGTAAAAGACGCCTGTTTCCTAGAGGTCGACCACCCCGGGATACATGCGGGAGAGGGCCAGGGCGCGGCCGGCTATCACCGGAGAAACTCCGTAGCGCTTTGACAGGGCTATGGCCTTGCAGGTGTTATCAAAGACGCGCTCGCGGGTGACTTCTTTTGCCTCTACCACCTTGGCCTTTGTTTTGATGTTCTCTTCTACCGAAACGCCGGATACCATCTCCACATAGGCCGCGATGATGCCGCCGGGGTTGGCGATAAAATCAGG
>JAUIMJ010000094.1 GCA_030433295.1 bacterium
ACAGTTTGAACGGAGAGCAGTATCAGCTCGGTGCTCAGACCAAAGTCGTTGCCGCTCCCGGAAAAGGTAAGAGCAAGGTTGCCGCGAAGGCCGGCAAAGCAGAGGCTCCCTCCGATGCCGTTGCTTTTGTGAACCCGAATACTATCGAAATGGATTTCTTCACCTACGATCCGGAAGGGAAGAGAGATCCTTTTGAACCCTTTAATTTTGCTCCCAAAGCGCGTGTGGATCAAAGTCTTCCTCCCTTACAGCGCTATAGCGTGGGTCAGCTTCGTGTTACCGCAATATTAAATGACAAAGCCCGTTCGGGTGAGCGTTTTGCCATTGTTGAAGACGCCACGGGACGAGGGTATCCGGTGCGTAAGGGAACGCTGATCGGAAATAGAAACGGCGTCGTTGTGAGTATTGAGGAAAAAACGATCAACGTGGTCGAGTCCGTCGTCGATTTTACCGGGAAGGAGACGAAAGTACCGGTTGTGATGAGTATTCCGGTCCGCAGCGAGCGCGATGAGGATCGCTTCAACAAGTCGAGGTCACGTAGGCGTTAGGATGGTTCCCGGGACGCTAGATGGCGGACGGGACACTAGATGGTGCTGACCCTAAACGGTGAGCGTTTCCTGTTCGTCCTTTGTAGTACTTGTCTTTGCCGTTTTGTACTCGGCTTCAGTGCTGCTCTCTTCCGCAGTTTCATTCAGATTTCTTAGCTTTTGAACTACCTTGGCTACCTGTGATGCCGAGAGTACGATTCCGTCAGCAAGCCGCTTTAAGTCGTCATCGAGGTTATCCCGTTTCTGGAGCAACTGACTGAGGGCGACGACGCCACTGAGCGGATTGTTTACCTCGCTGCAAACAGTCCTCACCACACTTTCCATTGCCTCAAGGCGCTCGGCCCGGACGAGTTCAACCAGTCGGGAGTGCTCTACCAGCTGAGATTCTGCGGCGCGCAGCCGTTGTCTCCAGGCTCGCTCAATGGCCTGGGTAATGCTGTTGGCGCTTCCGCTGGGATCGGATTTTACCACATAGTCGCAGGCCCCTCGCTGCATCGCTTCAACGCTGACCTTAACTTCGTCGGTTGCGGTTACCACGATTATCGGCGCTTCTGCGTTAATCGAGTGGAGCCGGGAAAGAAGGTCAAATCCGTCACTGTCCGGTAGGGACAGATCAAGAAGCACAATTCTTGCGGGATCTTTCTCAAACGTATCAACTGCGGCGCTGGCGCGTGTTACGTGCTCTACGTCCCAGATACTGGTGTCGAGGGAACGGCAGATTATTGCTGCATGGGCAGCCGTGTCCTCGACGAGAAGTATTGCGTGCCTTTGAGCTGCGATTAGCTTTGCCGCGGCGCTGTGTAAACGTTCCCTCACAGCCGCATCAGCAGTATGTTCCTCTGAACGTTCTTCTCTCACTGAGTAGCTTCTCCTGTGGTTTGGCGGGTATCCGTGATACTGCAGTTTGCACAGATCGTGTTGCTATAAAGGGACGCGGTCTGGCGTGGTGCCGGACGCGCCGCATCAAAAAAACTACGCATGGCAGATATGCGCTGCTCAATACTGGGATGGCTTGGAAGCTTTGCTCTCTTCTCGAAGGGCTCCATTCGACGCAGGAGCAGGGCAGCGTCCTCGGCTCTATACCCGGCATTGTGAATCAGTAGGGCTGCCTGTCGGTCAGCGAACATCTCCCAGTCTCTGTGTACCGCGGCAATGTGCTCTTCCTGCTTGCGGCTCAGGACCAGAAAACCCAGGGGGACCGCTTTATGTCTTGCTAAAACATGGCTCATCTCGTGGGCAAGAATAAACGCCAGCTCTGAATGGTTCTGAAGCCTCTGAAGCAAGCGAAGTGAGATTGATATACTGGCGTGCGACCTCTGATTTCTATCTTCGAGAATAGCCCAGGCGTTTGCGGAAGAGTCGGCGGTCACTCGCAGCTCTACTGATTGTGCCGGTGAGGAGTTCGACACAAAGGTAAGTGTGTCGGCACTTGTCTGCTCATGCAGTGCGTATTCGGGAAACAATCGGCCAAAGGTGTTTGCTATCGCTCCGGCAATTGAGCAGGTTTTTGTGGTCTCTTCCACGGATATCGCGGAGGTCTCGATAAATGGCAATGTCGCGGAATGAGTGCCAGGACGCGCGGAGGCTCCGGCCGGGACCATGAGCAGGCCACACAGAAGCATGAAGCCAAAGAAATAGGAATGAAAATGTAACACTAACCTCACGCTAACCTCTGTCCTCGTCATCCTCTACAGCGAGTTCCTTCAGCAAAACCCTCACAGGGTGCACGATGTTTCATCGAGCAACCACCGAGGAGTACTAATTGTCCCATGGGGTGGGGGTGCAATCAACGCCGGAGACCATGGAAAACTTTCCATATGTCACATTAGTAATAGCGGCTTGTTTTCGGAGTTTCTTTAGCGCTTTTCCGGGAGGCCCAGAGGCTTTGGTGCGCGAGCTAATGCATTGAAAACACTGCCGAAATACACGCATCTCCGTGCGGTGTTTCTAAAGTCGAATCTCAGGGTCGAATAGCTGCGTCGAACATCTCAGAAGTAGATTTTCTTTCGGACCCCGAAATCGGGGGCTTCTCCCTGCATGGGGGCCCGCGAAATTCGGTGGTAACGGCGTCATTATTGAGGGTTGGCTCTTGGCCAGTACTATTGAAACATTAGCGGATTCCGACTCATACGAAGAGGCGGCCCTGGCGGAAAACGGCACAAAGCCGTCGATCGAATCGGGGAAGTTGTACGCGCAGCTAGCAAAGCACTTTGAGGACTTTCGCGGTAAGAACCACCTGGTTCTCTGCCTCGGCACGCCGGATCCAGACGCCATATCATCGGCTCTTGCACTGCAGTTTCTCGGAAAGACCTATGAAATTGACACAACCGTAGCTTCCTTTGTCGGTGTCAGCCACCATGAAAACAGAGCGCTGGTAAAACGGCTTGGAATCAATTTAGTGCGTTGTGACAGCGACTTCGACATCAGCCAGTTCGATATGTACAGCATCGTCGATTCGCAAAAGTGCGTTACCGATTTAGACGCACGACTACAGGAGCACAACGTTCAGTTTTTTGCCTTCGTTGATCATCACCGAGAGGATACGCAGACACCGCCAGCATTGTTCGTCGATGTCCGTCCGGATTATGCATCTACCGCAGCGATCTTTTGTGAATACCTGCAATTGGCGAACCCCAGTGGGCTTTCTCCAAGCGATCCCGTCCAGGTGCAACTCGCTACTGCGCTCATGCATGGGCTGAGGAGTGATACCTCTCGGTTTTTGAGTGCGACACAACACGAGTATGCTGGTGCCGCGTTTCTCGCACCATGTGTCGATACTCAGGTCATTGAAGTAATCGAGCGAAAAGTACTCACCCCATCGATGCTCGATATGTTTGAGAATGCTCTCGTAAATCGTCGTATCCACGACAACTTCATTTTTTCAGATGTTGGCTATGTCCGTGCGGTCGATAGGGATGCCATTCCCCAGGCCGCAGAGCTACTTCTCTCAAGAGATGGTACCGATACCGTGTTGGTTTTTGGTATCGTAGATGAAAAGGCTATTGATGGTTCACTGCGGACGCGAAGCGAGACCATCAACCCGGACGAGTTTCTCAAGGGTGTTCTGGGTGTGTCTCCGGAGAGTGGTCGATACTACGGTGGTGGTAATATTCGCGACCGCGGCGGGTTCCAAATACCATTGGGCTTCTTCAGCATGCATGAGGACAAAAATCAGGTCTACACGATGGCTCGCCAGGTTATTGAAAAATCCTTCCTCGACTACATCGGAAAAGCGGGTAGTAAAAAACGCAAGAATTCCGCGAATACCGCCTAGCTTTTACGTCCTTCCGCCCCAAGCGCTGAACCTGCCGGACACGGCTCAAATCAAGCCCCTGAGCATAGTGCTGCATGCCCGCGAGGTGCGTCTTGATAAACCCCGGAACAATGGAGATCTGCAATGTTTCGGCTAAGTGGCCCGGAGGAGTATTTCGGATTGTCCCTGTTTCATGACTTACTTTTTCATTACCGGCTTCTGTGCTATCTCATTTCAGGCTCGGGGCAGAAAAGTCCCGCGGTTTGAGAGCCGTTCCTGATAGTGTCAGGATGTCTTTTGCGGAAATCTCTTTTACGGAACTGAGAGCGGTAGGTAAGCCCTTGAACGCCAGTCAAAATCAGAAAGATATTGTGGTCGACAGCCTCGGCGAAAGAGTTCGGGGGGATTTCCCCATCCTGCGGGATGGAGCCTTGTGCTATCTCGATACGGCGTCAAGTGCTCAAAAGCCCGAGAAAGTAATCGAGTGCATGTCTTCGCTCTATGAACGTGGCTACGCAAATATTCACCGCGGCGTCTATGATCTGAGTGCGTCAGCAACCGAACGCTACGAAGCGGTGCGTTCTCTGGTAAAGGACTTTCTCTCGGCGAAAAGTGTGCAGGAGATAATCTTCACCCGCGGGTGCACTGAGGCGATCAACCTGGTCGCCTATTCCTGGGGATTGAGCAATCTTGGCGCGGGGGACGAAGTCCTTACGACGACCTTGGAGCACCACTCAAATTTCGTTCCCTGGCAGCGCATTTGTGAAATTCGTGGTGCGAGTTTTCGATGTGTGGGTCTGGATGCGGTCGGTCGACTCGATCTAAACGACATGAGGAGCAAGCTCTCCTCAAAAACAAAACTCGTCGCGCTAACGCATCTTTCCAACGCCCTGGGAGTAAAGACGCCGCTGGCAGAGGTGGTCGCTATGGTTCGTGAACAAAGCGATGCTCTCATATTGCTTGATGCTTCGCAGTCTGCAGCGCATGAGCGGCTTGACGTTCAGTCCTTAGGCGTGGATTTTCTGGCTTTCTCCGGGCACAAAATTTACGGTCCCTCGGGCGTGGGTGTGCTCTACGGCCGGCGTGAGGTCCTGGAAGAGATGCCGCCATTTTTATGTGGTGGGGACATGATTCGCTCAGTCAGCATAGAAGGGACAGAGTATGCGGACCTGCCCGCAAAGTTTGAAGCCGGAACTCCGCCAATTGCTGCGGTCATTGGGCTGGGTGCGGCGATCGAATACCTTAATGAGCTTTCCTTCGACGCTATTCAGGAGCACGAGAGAGCCCTGATGGATTTGCTTGAGACGGCCATCGGGGAGGTTTCCGGGGCGCGTATGCTTGGGCCGGCAGGTGAGCGCAAAGGTCTGGTTACTTTTACACTTGAGGGCGTGCATCCCCACGATTTAGCGCAGTTTCTCGCATCGAAAGGAGTAGCGGTCAGAGCGGGTCATCATTGTGCGCAGCCGCTGATGAAGCATCTCGCGGTAAGCTCTACAACCAGAGCAAGTCTTGGCTTGTACTCTACTGAGAGCGATGTTCGTCGTCTGGCACAGGCCCTTGAAGACTCTCTGCGATTTTTCCTGCGAAGGTGAATTAGTTCAGACTAAGCGCCTCGTCCGGCGATTCTTTCGGGAGTGATTTTTCATCAATCGAGCGCTGTAACTCAAACTGACGTTGCGCATCGAGAAGTTGTTGACTATCCGGCGAGGCGGCAAGACCGAGTTGCACCGTTTTTTCTGCGGCGGCAAAATCACCTTTTTTAATCTGTGCATCGAAAAGCAGCCGAACGCTTTCAGCGTCCTTGTACGAGGAACGCTCGGCGAATCGCAGGGCGATTGCACCAGCTTCGTTGATACGATCTGCGTGGATCAGTGGGTCTGCGTTGAGCAACAGTAACTCTGCAAGTTCAATCCCGGCTTCTCGATCGTTTTGATCGACACGCAGAATAGTGCTCAGATCGCTCGCGATTGCAGCCTCAAGCTCCGCCTTCTCTGCCGGGGTTTCTGCATCTGCCAGCTCTTTTTTGCGGTTGGCTATCAGGCGTCGCAATGTGGGAGCATGATCCGGCTTCGCCAGGTAGGCCTTCTCCAGGGTCCGTGCCGCCTGTTCTTCTTTACCAAGGATGCTTTGACAGTCCGCGAGAGCGTAGAGGACTTCGTGTTTATTGTTGTTCATCAGCCAGAGGGTTTCTTCGTAGGCGCGCTCTGCTCTCCCGCAATCGCCCTGAGCCCGCAGGAGACCGGCACGTCTAAAAAGCACTTTCGGATTGCGTGATGAAAGTCTAAGTGAAGCCTCATACGATGTAAGCGCGTCTCGCGTGTTTCCAAGGGCTTCGTAGCTGATTCCCAGGAGAGAATGTATTTCGTCGTGGTACCCGCGTGGTAGGGTGCCTAGCTTTTTCTTCAGGGACACAATCGCACTCTGCAAAAGGGAGCTTCCCTTTTTGTTTTTTTTGTCTTTCATCAGGTTTTCACCCTGAACCACATCGGCGGCGAGCTTTTGAAGTGGCTGCTGGAAGGACTCAGCCTCGGGTGCCGAGTAGAGAGAGGAGTGTTCTGCCGGGGCGTTTGAGCCGGGCAGGGCGCTTACACTGAAAAGGGTCAGTGTCGCCAGGGCGGTGGTCAGCGCGGTGTGTTTCATGAAATTCAAAGCGTTTATTTGCATTTAACTAGCCGGAAATACGTAGGTTATTCCCAGTGTACGAATTTGAATACGAAAGCACGTTTTTGTGCATCATAAAGCTGGGTCCTTAATCGGATGCGCATCATACCCCCTTCGCAATGACTTAGCCACGCCTCAGTGGATTTTCGTTTCACAGGACCGAAGATGCGTTGTGGGCTGCTTTGACGGATATGTATGGGATCTCCCGGGATTTGTATGGTTTTAGGTGAACAAAAGAAGAAGAAAATACTGGTGGTTGATGATGAACCATCGGTTCGTGAGTCTTTGCAGCTGATACTGTCCCGCACGTATCTGGTGGAGTCGGCTACCTCGGGCGATGAGGCCCTCGCGCTTCTTGAGAAAGCCGAGCAGGATGCCTCTGAACATGGCGTGCGACAGGATCTTCCGAACCTGGTTTTGCTCGACGTGATGATGCCGGGTATCGATGGCATCGAGATACTGAAACAATTGTGCAGTCGTTTTCCGACCATCCCGGTAATCATGCTGACAGCCTCCAAGACGGTAAGCACCGTGGTGGAGGCGATGAAGCTCGGCGCCATTGACTATCTCAGCAAACCTTTTGATGTAGATGAACTACTCGCGTTGGTCGAAGAGACGCTTAAGACTGCAGAGACCAGGGTGCACGTGCCAAGCCAGACGGTTTCAAGTATCGAAGTTGAAACTACGGAGGGGGATTTCGGTGCTATGACGGGGAAGCATCCCGTTATGGCTGAGCTGTATCAGAAAGTGGAGCTCCTCGCACAACGGGAGACCACTATTCTGATAACCGGTGAGTCGGGGACGGGTAAGGAATTGATTGCTCGCGAAATTCATCGCCGCTCCCCTAGAAACGACAAACCCTTCATCGCATTGAATTGCGCGGCGATTCCGGAGACTCTGATTGAGTCGGAGCTTTTCGGGCATGAGAAGGGTTCATTTACGCATGCGGTCGAGAAGCGAATCGGACATTTCGAGTTAGCTGACGGTGGGACGCTGTTTCTCGATGAGATAGGGGAGCTGAGTTTGCCGGTGCAGGTTAAGATGCTTCGTTTTCTGCAGGAGCAGGAATTCTATCGCGTTGGAAGCCCCAAACCGCAGACGGTAGATGTCAGGATACTCGCTGCGACCAATCGAAGTCTTGAGAACGCCATCCGAGAAGGTACATTTAGACAGGATTTGTTTTACCGAATTAATGTGGTCAATCTCGAGATGCCGCCTCTTCGCGTTCGCAGTGGCGATATCAGGGTGCTTGTGGAGCATTTTGTGAAGAAGCTATCCGAGCAGTATGCCGGTAAGAGCATGTCGCTCACTGACGCGGCATACGGCGTGCTCGAGGCATATTCCTGGCCAGGAAACGTTCGAGAGCTGGAGAATGTGGTTGAAAGTTTACTGGCACTGAGTGCTGCGGAGCTCATCGATGTATCGGATCTTCCTGCGCGACTGCGAAAGAGAGAGGGGAGTAGCGGAGACCTGAAGGAACAGGTGCTCGACGGCAGTATCCCCTTTGAAGAAGCTGAGCGTGCCTTTGAGACCGAGCTGATCTTACGAGCGCTGAAGCAAACCAACTTTGTGCAGACTCGTGCAGCCGAAGTGCTGGGAATCAGTCGCCGAATCCTGAAGTACAAAATGGACAAGCTCGGAATAAGCGACAGCCAGGAGAGTAGCAGCAAAGACGCCTGAGGCGTTGTTTGCTGCGCTTTTTTAAGAACGCTCTTTTGCTCCTTTCCCGTGCTCCTTCTCTCGCGCGGACCTGCGTCCGCGCTCGAACAGCCTCAGAACCTGCCCGACAAACTACCTCGCAGACAGAAATACATGCCCGTCACACGGCGAGACGCATACCAGCTGTATTGGCGATAGGAAGCCATGCCGAAGAAATACAGGGCGAATGGCACGAGTGAAGAACAGTGAAAAACAGAAACAGTGTAAAACTACGAGACGCCGCTACTACTGTTTTTGTTGGATCTTACGTCCGTAAGAGACTTCGCCCTTGTCGATGCGAAGAGAGTAGCCACAGTCCGGATTGTTACAGGCCCACGCCTTGTAGGTGACCGCCGCTCCTTCCTGACCGTAATCCGACAACGGAATCAGCACCCCTTTATTGCACTTAAGGCATTCCGGAAAATTAAATTTTGCCTCCATACAACAACCCCTCCTAATGCTATCAAAAGCAAAAGACAATCATCATAGATAGTAACTCAGTATCGATGCGTGGAACGCCAGGCGCACATCTGTGAACCCGCGGAATTTCCCCTCGAACTGAATCTCCCAGCAACTACTAGCAAGTCGTTAGGATGCTTGGCATTTTAAAATGATGCCCCATTGTTCTTAAAGCAGAGTTTTATCTATTTATCAACGGGTTTTTCTTGTGCTTACGCAGTATTAGGGTATGAACACCCCCTGAGCAGAAATCCCGACAGGCCGAGGACGCCTGGGGGGAAAGGGCAGAGAGAAACAGGTCGAATACACCGGTGTCGGAGCCTGGATGAGTATAGCGTGCGGGAAATTTTTTGAGCGAAGGGCGTACTGCAAGTGCAACCTTGGCCTATTGGTCGATGGACGACTGCAGTCCGGAATGCACTACATTCGTAGTATTATTGTGAGGTTAAGCCTCGCAGATGATATCACTTTGCGCATAGTCCCCGGTTCGGGGGAGCTAAGATTTACTCTGGAGCTGGATCCGGCTTTAGAGAGACATCTTGAAGTGTCCTGTGCTGATTCCGGCGGTTTTCAGGAGCTGCTCGAATCCATGTCTGGTTCCGGGAATCTGGTCGCCCGGGCTGCTCATGCCGTGCTTTCAGGAAGAAAGCACCTCGATATGGAGATCACTCTGAGAAAACTAGTTCCTCCTCAGGCGGGGCTCGGTGGCGGTAGCGCAGACGCTGCCGCGCTGCTCGAGCTGCTGCTTGCGGAAGGGTTGTTAGAGGAGGCTGAGGCCATTTCGATTGCCGAAGAACTCGGTTCGGATATTCCCGCATTAATTGGTGACGGAATACGCTTTATCTACGGAACCGGAGCGCAGCAGCTTTTTCTTGATTTCGACAAAAATGCCGAAATTATATCTTTTCTGAATTTGCCGGTTATTGTAGTAAAGCCCCCTCTGGGAATGGCTACTCCTGAGGCCTATTCACTTTTGGGCTTCAAAAAAGAGCTATCTCCCCGAAGCCAACAGTTTTTTCTGGATTCCAGGAGCTCGTATTTTGATGGGCAGATTCCATCTAATGATGTTCTTGGGCACACGATGGCCTGGTTGGGCTCCCTGGGAGTATCGGGGGCACGCCTCTTCGGAGCTGCTGATAGTGCAGCGGATGTGTTGACTTTATTGGGTCTAGAGGATACTGGAGGTGGGCCGATTTCGAAACCTGCTGTCGAGACTGGTGGTCCTTTGCTTTTTAACGAGTTTGAGAGGCCGGTGTGCGCCCGTCATGGGGCCGTCGCTGAGGCGTTTCGCTTGCTCGAAAAGGCGGGTAGCCGGCACGTAATGCTCAGTGGAAGCGGTAGCGCGCTTATCGGAATTTTCAGCGATGAATCCTGCGCAAATCGTGCGATTGAGGAGTTGCTGCCGTTGGCCTCTGAGGGTTGGTTCGTCCGTGAGGCGAGATTCCTTGGGATCTGAGGGCTGGTGTGTGCGTGATATCGGTAGAAGGAGTAAGTGTGCTCGAGCGGTCGGTGTGCTTTTTTCCGGGGCGGATTTTCCTGAGAGGAGAACTTCTCCAGAAGAATTGGGCCCCAGAAGAATTGGGCCTAAGAGAAGTTGGGCCGAAGGCTTTCGATTAACATGATGGGCGGTCGCCAAGTGGTAAGGCACCGGATTTTGATTCCGGCATTCGCAGGTTCGATCCCTGCCCGCCCAGTTTTTTTGCTGCAACGCAATTAGCCTTTCTCCATATGTGCGAAAAACACGTGTTCGAATCGGATACGTGTAAGAACAACGTACAGGGTCGCAGGTTAGGGGGTGCAGGAGCAGAGCACGGCAGGAATCGTCTTGTGTGCTTTGCCCGGATTGTCGTGGTTGAGGTGCCGGAAGCGTTTTTCGTAGCGTACGCGGGGATATCTTCTCTGGGATGTCTTCTCTGGGATGTCTTCTCTGGGATATCCTCTCTGGGAAGAGAAACAGAGCGGTTGCAGAACAGTATCTTGTCAGGGTTTTTCGTAAACTGCTCTTGTGAGTTCGGTGTAATTGCTCGGAAAGGAGAATGAGAGGCAAGCTTTCAATCATAGCGGGTAGGTCCAATCCGAAGTTAGCGACAAGTATTGCTAAGTCGGTGGGGGTTGAACTTACTGCCTGTGACGTTCGTCGTTACAGCGATGGTGAGTTGAGCGTGGAGGTGATGGAGAATGTTCGAGGGCATGATGTCTTCGTCGTTCAGAGTACTTCCAGTCCGGGCAACGATCACCTCATGGAGCTTTTGATTATCCTGGATGCATTACGCCGAGCGAGTGCCGGAAGGATAACCGCTGTGTTGCCGTATTTCGGTTACGCGCGTCAGGATAGAAAGACGAAACCCCGTGTGCCTATCACGGCAAAACTGGTTTCGGACCTTATCGTCACGGCGGGTGCAAACCGGGTGCTTACCATGGACCTCCATGCCGGCCAGATTATGGGTTTTTTCAATGTGCCCGTGGATAATCTGTATGCCCGACCGGTGCTGCTCAACTACGTGAAGGAGCACTGCGGTGACGCAGATATTTGTATCGTCTCCCCGGATGCGGGTGGTGTGGCGAGAGCCAGAGCGTATGCAAAGCGCTTAAATGCGGAACTGGCAATAATCGATAAACGGCGGAACAATCCGAACGAAGTCGCGGAGATGAATGTCGTGGGGGATGTGTCGGGCAAGGTCTGCGTTATCGTTGACGATATGGTGGATACTGGTGGAACGCTTGTAAAAGCTGCGGATGCGCTTCTTGAGAACGGAGCGACTAATGTATTGGCATGCTGCACGCATGCAGTAATGTCCGGAACCGCGAAAGAACGGATCCCGAAGAGCCGTATTGAGAAACTGATCGTCAGTAACACGGTTTTTCATAGCGACTTGCCGGATTCCAACGAATGGTTGGAGCGATTGTCGGTCGCTCCGCTTATCGGAGAAGCGATTAAGCGCATACACAGTGATGACTCTGTGAGTTTGCTTTTCGGTAGTGAAACTAACTAATTGTTAGATTTATACTGAGTTAATAGATTTTATAATATGCCAATAGAGGTGTGACGTGGAAACCTTTGAATTAGAAATTGAGAGCCGTTCTGAGTTTGGAAGTGGTCCGTCTTCGCGAAAGCGACGTGACGGTGTTTTGCCCGGCGTGATTTATTCAAAAGGTGCGCCTGCGATTCCCGTTCAGGTGAACACCCATGACTTCGTCATGACCGTTAAGGGTAAGCAGAATGCCCAGATCTTTAGCTGTAAAAGTGAGGACGCCAGCATAAACGGCACGAAGGTTCTCGTTAAAGAGCTGCAAAAAGAACCCTTGAAGGATCGTTTGATTCATGTGGACTTCCAGGCGGTGAGTGAAGGTGAGCTCATTACGGTTCCTGTACCCGTTCGTCTTACTGGTGAGTCTCAGGCGGTTCGTGAAGGTCGAGCGATCATCAACCAGACTGCCTACGAGATTGAACTCAGCTGTCTTCCAAAGGGTATTCCCTCGGAGGTCGTTGTTGACATTTCTGGATTGAAAGACGGCGAAGTGTTACACGCCTCGCAGGTTGAACTTCCGGAGGGAGCGCAACTCAAGAGTAAAGGCGATTTGGTTATCGTTAACGTTCTTGCGACCCGAGGAGGGAAGGCCGCAGGTGGCGAGGCTGCCGAAGGTGACGCAGAGCCTTCTGCGGGTGAGGGAGAAGCTTCTTCATAGAGACTCCTTTTCTTCAGAGAGAGGATTATCTTGTACGCAATAGTTGGACTGGGTAACCCGGGCTCTGAGTATGAGGGCACGAGGCATAACGTCGGCTCCGCGGCTGTGCAGCATATTGCAGAAGAAGCCGCTGGAATGGCCGGCCTCTCATGGCAATCGAAATTCTCCTGCATGTACGCGCGTCAGCGTCTGGCTGGTGAGAATTGCGTCTTTGTGATTCCGCAGAAGTATATGAATCTGAGTGGGGAAGCAGTCGCTCCCTTGCTTAACTTTTTCAAAATCGACGCGGAGGACGTGATCGTCCTGTACGACGAACTCGATCTGTCCCCCGGCGTGCTGCGACTGAAGAAAGGCGGTTCAGCGGCAGGGCATAACGGCATTAAGAATTTGTGCCGGCACATAGGGGATGGTTTTAGTCGGGTGAGAATCGGGATAGGGCATCCTAGAGATCATATTGCGGCTATTCGAGAGGAGAAAGGTGTGGCAATTTCCGGATCGGGGAGTGCTGCCAGGGGAGATGTTTCGTCCTGGGTGCTGTCTAGACCTGGACCCGAGGATAAAGAATTGATACACAAGGCAGTCTCACTTTCCGGGGAGGTGGTGAAGGTCTTGATAGAGGACGGTCTTAAGGCAGCACAGAATAGATTTCATTTGAAATAGCCTATGTAGCTTTGCAGTAGGCGCGAAGACGGAGTGCGTCCTGTTCGATTCGCAGGCGGGACACTCATTACCTATTTTATTGTTAGAACGTATTTTTAATTTTTCTACGGGGTCGCGGGAACAAATATGGAATGGTTAACGATAATACAGAACGGAATTACTTCCTTGCTGAGCATTCTGGCTCCATTCGCTGGTTTAGTCGGGCTGTGGTTTGCACTTCAGACGTATAACGATTTCAAGTCGCAATCGACCGGAACGGACGTGATGACGGCGATCGCGAAAGAAATTCAGGATGGTGCACGCGCCTTTCTCCGTGCTGAATATCGCATTCTCAGTATCTTCGTTCTGGTAGTTTTCCTTCTTATCGCTTTTGTGCCGAGCCTCGGTATTAAAACAGCAATTTCCTTTCTGCTCGGTGCCATTTGCTCAGTAGTAGCCGGTGTCTCGGGAATGCAGGCGGCTACGGATGCGAACGTTCGCACGGCAGCTGCAGCGAAAGAAAAGGGACAAGCCGAGGCACTTTCCGTTGCCTTCAGCGGCGGTGCAGTCATGGGTCTTTCGGTCGCGAGCCTCGGACTTCTTGGCGTCGGAATCCTCTTCTTTTTCTTTGGTGATGTCGGCGCGGTAAAACACATTACCGGTTTCGCCATGGGTGCTTCGTCCATTGCCCTTTTCGCTCGTGTTGGCGGAGGTATCTACACCAAGGCTGCCGATGTCGGTGCTGACCTGGTTGGCAAAGTCGAGGCCGGAATTCCCGAAGACGATCCACGTAACCCGGCGACAGTCGCGGATAACGTGGGTGACAATGTGGGTGATGTCGCCGGTATGGGCGCTGACCTTTTTGAATCCTATGTCGGAGCCATTATCGGTTCCATGGTTCTCGGTGCCGCTGCAGGATCAATGGAGCTTGTTGTGCTTCCGTTGGTGATTGCCGGCGTTGGTATTCTTGTTTCCATGCTCGGTACGGTTTTTGTCCGTACAAAAGAGGGCGGAAATCCTCAAATT
>JAUIMJ010000095.1 GCA_030433295.1 bacterium
GTTGTTACTGACCTTACGATGTATCTGGGTCGTATGCCCAACGTTTTTGCGCCAAAGGAGCTCATTCCCCCGTTCCCGGGAATTGCCCTGGAGTCACCCATACTCTCGCTTGCTCAGATGAATGAGCTTGTTGGTCTTGAACACATACCTCCGTTTCGCTCTCGACTTTCTATGCTGCGTCTGGACGGGACATTTACTGAGGGCCTTCTTGAGGAACGTCTACGGGAGCTTGGGGAAGAGGCGGTAGCTGCCGCCAGGAGTGGGTATACCCTGGTTTGCCTGAGTGACAGGCAAGCCGCTGCTGACAAACCTCCCATCCCTTCTTTGCTCGGATTGGCCGCGATTGTACGTGCTCTGGATAACTGTGGCCTGCGATTGAAGGTTTCTCTGGTGATTGATGCCGGTGACGTGCGCACGGCTCATCACGTCGCCTGTCTGGTTGGTTTTGGCGCTTCTGCGATTTGTCCGTATCTGGCAATTGCCACGGTACGCCAGAGTAACGACAAAGCTTTGAAGACAATTGATGAACCTGACCGCGAGAGCAACCTCATTGCCGCACTTCGTGTGGGCTTGTTGCGCGTTATGTCGAAAATGGGAATTTCCGTAGCTCGAAGTTATCACGGTGCGCAGCTTTTCTCCTGTATCGGTCTGGGTGAAGAGGTTCGGGAAATGCTTTTTCCGAACATAGACCATATGGGTGGTGGATTGTCGTTTGCGGCCCTGGATCGCCATGTGATCGCTGCCGTGCGCGAGCCCAAAGAGGGCGAAAAACTGCCGAATCTGTATCAGTTCAAAGAGCAGAGCAAGGGCAGGGAGGGCGAGCGTCACTCAATGACCGTGCTTCAGTCCCGATTGATTCATAAGCTGGTGCGAGACGAGCATAGTCAGGAGGAGGCTCAGGCGATTTACGACGAGTACGTCGCCCTCAGTGAGTCCAGTTATCCCATAACACTTAGGCATTTATTACGCCCAAAGAAGACAAGCGGCATTGCACTTGATGACGTAGAAGAATGGCGGGCAATCACCCGTCGCTTCGGCTCGGGAGCCATGTCGTTTGGCGCAATTAGTGCGGAGAGTCAGCGCGATATTTTTCTCGCCATGTCCGATGTTGGCGGCCGAAGTAATAGCGGGGAGGGAGGAGAAAACCCCTTCTATTGGACTGATGGGGTTGCGGCAAGCTGCAAGCAGGTTGCCTCCGCTCGCTTTGGCGTCACCGGGCAGTATCTTATCAGCGGCAACGAAATACAGATAAAGATAGCACAGGGCGCGAAACCCGGAGAGGGTGGGCAATTGATGAGGGAGAAGGTCAGTGCGGACATTGCTCGAGCTCGCCATGCTTCTGAGGGTATCGATTTGATATCGCCTCCGCCGCTTCACGATATTTATTCTATAGAAGACTTAAAGGAACTCATCTATGAGCTTCGGCAGTTTCATCCCGATGCAAAGGTGAATGTGAAGTTAGTCTCAGGTGCCAATATCGGGACCGTCGCAGTGGGGGTGGTGAAAGCAGGGGCTGATAGTATTCAGATTTCGGGTGGTGACGGCGGCACGGGTGCCGCTGCAACAACGTCGATGATGCATGCCGGTTTACCATGGGAACTCGGTCTGGTTGAAGTGCACCATCTCTTATTGACCAATGGACTGCGCGATTTGGTGGAGCTGCGCGTCGATGGTGGATTATCGACGGGTCGCGATATCGTGACGGCAGCAATTCTCGGCGCTCAGGGCTTTGATTTCGGCAAGTTATTACTCGTTGCCGAGGGTTGTATCATGGCGCGATTGTGCCACAAAAATACCTGCCCCGTTGGAATTGCCACGCATGCCGAACGCTTTAAGAAGAAGTATCGGGGTACGCGGGAGCATGTAGTGACCTTGCTTCGCTGGATTGCCGAAGATACTCGAAGCATACTTGCATCCCTTGGGGCACGATCGCTTGCCGATGTCTACCGAAAGACAGAGCTGTTGGAATGTGACCCGGCATTTGAGCAGCGTGTTCGCGAGCGTGGTATCGATGTGCATTCGCTGCTGATTTCCTCCGAGAGTAGCTTTGTGCCGGATGGTAGCGTCTTTAACGAAGGAATCGGTGCTCTTAACAAGAGAATTCTCGATGATGTACGCGCGGCTTCTGCCGAGGTATTTCAGGAATCCTATCACATCACTTCGACCGACAGAGCGGTCCCGACAACCCTCTGCGGATACATCGCGCGACAGCGCCACGAGGCGCACATTCGTGCTCTGTCGGGCGGCGATGCTGTTGCCCCCGAGGTTACAGACAGTCCGGTCGTTCAGGCGGAGCTCAGTTTTCTGGGGAGTGCAGGGCAGGGGTTTGGAATGCTGCTTGAATCTGGCATCACAACGAAACTCGTGGGTGAGGCGAATGACTCCGTCGGAAAATCAATGACGGGTGGAAAGATAGTGGTGCGCGCCGCCGCGCCCTATGAGAGCGGGCGATCTCCTGTTCTTATTGGGAATTGTGCTCTGTACGGAGCCACCGGAGGAACGCTGTTCGTCGCTGGTATAGCCGGAGATCGCTTTGGTGTGCGAAATAGTGGCTCGACTGCCGTGGTCGAGGGTATGGGCTTGCATGGCTGCGAATATATGACGAGCGGCACGGTGGTTTCTCTTGGTAAGGTGGCTCAGAACTTCGGGGCGGGAATGACCGGTGGGCAGGCGTTCCTGTTTAACGCCGACGAGGGTACAATCAACCCGGATAATTTAGTGAGAAAAACCCTTGAAGAAGCGGACGAAACGTTCTTAAAATCCATACTTGAAGAATTTTTTGCCGATACGGAGAGTCCACTCGCCGATGCCATCCTGATGGACTGGGCAAATCGGGTCTCGGAGTTTTCCCAGTGGATACCAAAATAGAGGGGATACCAAAATAGAGTGGATACCAAGATAGAAGGGATACCCAAATAGAGCAGGTACCGAAACCACATGTGTCCCGGAATGAAACATTTTCTCGCTATCGTAGTCTCTCTGTTCTTGCTTCTCGTAGTCTGGGGGTGCGGAGGCTCAGAGGACATTGTCCTTGGCGCTGCACCTGAGCCGGTGACGGCAGATGAATCCCTTCCGGACGACAGTGCCGATGACGCTTCTAATCTGTCCGTTTCGGAGTCAACCTCAGCGCAGGACACAGGTGTGTCCCAGGTATCAGATTTGCGAATCAGCACCTTTCTGTGGAAGCCGGTTTCTGAGGGCGATGGCAACTTGGTTGTACTGATAGACCCCGTCGATGTCGACGTTCTTGTAACCGGATCACTGAGTGAGAATCTCACAGACTCCGGGCCGAGCAACGGACGGGGCACGACGGCTCGTGGTTCCTTTCCGGGTTGTAGCTATGGGAGAGATATACTCATTGAGTTCTTTGAGGCGTCGACGGGGCGGCGTATTCTCCTGCTCGACGGCTCTGATTCTGTGCGCATTGACGACGGCTGCAACAGGGTGGAGTTTTAACCCCAACTATTTGGGCCCCTGGAATTACGTTACTTTAGATCTTGTGGGAGTGACGTGAGTTGAACCCTGGTTCAAACCTTTTCTCAAAAAGGTCGAGCTGTTTCGAGCTCTCTCTGTTCTGAGCACGTCACCCCTCGTTTTTAAGATGATTACATCTCCTTTCTTGTGTTTGCCTCGCTTCATTGATCGCTCTTCCCCGGATTGGACTCTTCCGGGTCCGAGACGTCGCCGTTTTGCACAGGCAGAGTCTCATCGCTTTGGATTTTGCGAATCCACGCTTCAATGCGACGCTTACTCCAGGTTGCGAGGCGGCGATCTACTGACCAAATTCTTGGGTCCCATGTTCTGGGGTGAATTACCGCGCCAGCAGCACGCTCTCTACCACCTCCGCTACGAGGTTCGACGAGATTGATCAATTCGCTTGCATTGATAGACCCGTCGGTTCGCACACTGCATGCAAGCGAGAACGGAGAGCGAACTCCTGCGAGAACGAAGGCGGCCTGAGGCAAGCTCTGGTCTTCGCCAAGGAGTCGATCGGGTCCATTCTTGATCAGGAGACTAGCCAGATGGGCAAGCCAGGCCCGATCTTCCGGTCTGGGCAGTATGCCCATGTAGGCAAATGCAACGCGAAACTCGGCGAAGGAAACTATCGTCAACTCGTCGAGAGTAGATTGCTGTGCTGTCTGATATTCCGGGGAGCGCCAGGGTCCATTTACAATCTCATCGAGTAAGCCGGGATCAGATAACTGCTTGATCTCCTGCGCGCGTTGCCAGACCGCGTCAGTGACGTGGTCCGGCTTGCTGTCGCGAAGAGAGAGATCTAAATCCGTTAAGACAGCCGCGGTCACGAGAGAAGAAAGTTTCGGGTGTCCAAGAAAGAACGAGTTCTTTCCGGACCGCATCGTCAGAAACTGATCGACGATAAGTGAGGCACATCCCATTTCTGGAAGAATCAGGGTGCCTTCCTCAGCGGACACGGTTCTTCGGTCGTGATGATCGAAAATAAAATCTGGTCTGAAGCCTCGGCTATGGAACTCGCCTGCAGCGAATCGCATGTTTGAGACGTCGACGACAATACAGACCGTGTCTCCACGACGGTCGGGGTTACATAGGGCGGAGTCTTTGAGGCGCTGAACGGGTAACTCGGGGGAGATGGTCTTTAATAACTCGGGTGAGCCACCCAAATTAAAAATACCAGGCTCCTCAGAGTCAAGGTGCAGGCAGAGACGTCGCATGAGCCGAACTGCAGCCTCTGCGTCGGGATCCACTCCCGGGTGGAAGATAATCTCAACAGCAGAACGTTCTTTGATCAGTCCGGACAAGTTCGAAAGTATCTGAACCGCCTCCCGCAAAGGGAAGGCATTATGAACTACTGAAGAAGTAGTCATTGTATCTCTCCTTTGGACGGAGGGAAGTGAAGGGGAAAGGCGACAAAGGCCAGGGGCGGGCCAACAGAAGGTATCGGAGAGGGTATCGAGAAAGATACCGGTGAAAACCAATAACTCACGGCCACAGCCTTCAGGGTTTCTGAACGCTGTAGTCGAAACTTTTCTACCCGCGATAGGATGTGCGTTCCAGCCTACGCCTGGCAAGGGTCTCAAGCAATTCCATTTCGCAAAGGCGACCAAATATATCAGAAAGTTATTCGTTAATAGTTTCTTGGCCTTGTGTCAGTGGGGTGCTAAGTTAGGGTAATTCTACAGTTAGATACTCCGGTACGTGGCCGGCCTGGATTGAGACATGCTTCGCGATTTATGCGTGATTGACCGTATTAATTTGCGCAAAATCTACGTAATTTTGCTTAGTGGTGGTATAGTGCTTGTGCTACCAGCCATACTGAGACTTATTTGTCCCCCGGGGACAAAGTATTTTGTGTAAAGCAAATGAAGACAGCAAAACTTTTTTTAGTCGATGATCATGCGCTGCTAAGAGACCTGCTCATGCAGGTTTTCGAGCGCGATACGCGCTTTGATGTAGTGGGATGTTCAGATTCTGCGGATGCATTGGTAGCTGAGGCACAGCGCCTGAGCCCCGATATCGTATTACTCGATATCGACATGCCAGGGATAGTCAGTTTCGATGCTGCTCAGGAGCTCCTCCGTGTGGTGCCCGACTGCAAAATAGTCTTTCTCAGTGCATATTTCCATGATCATTACATTGAGCAGGCGCTGAGGGTAGGCGCACTCGGTTACATCACCAAAGACGAGCCCCCGGCTCGTGTGGTTGAGGCCCTGGCCAGCGTGCTGGAGGGTAAGGCCTATTTTTCCGATACTGTTCTGAAGCGAATTGTGTTCGAAGAGAGTGGTCCGAGACTTAGTTCTAATGCGCACTCTCGTGCGTATTCGCTAACCCCTCGTGAGCTGCAGGTCCTTCGGTATCTTGCCAGGGGCCTTGCGAAAAAGGAGGTCGCACGGATTTTTGATGTGAGTGTTAAGACGATCGACAAGCACACCGAGAACCTGATGCGGAAATTGGCTATTAACGATCGGGTCGAGTTAGCGCGGTTTGCCATCCGGGAAGGTTTGTCTGAACCCTAGCTGATTGCTGTGAGGGCTTGGAGATGTACCAGGGCCCCGAGATATTCCTCGAGTGTTTACTACTTATCAAAACGGAGATATTGCTGTGTCTGATATCCGTGTTCTTTACGTCGATGACCATGACATGGTCCGGCAGTCAATAGCCGAGCGGCTTGAGCGTTGTGACGGCATTTCGGTGGTTGGTCAGGCCGGGAATGGCGAAGATGCGATTACCAACGCAAAAGAGACCAGGCCTGATGTGGTGGTGATGGATGCTGTGTTGCCGGGGATGGAGAGCTTCGAGGCATTTGAGCAGATTAGAAAAGCGCTTCCCACTGTTTCGGGCCTGTTCATCAGCGCATTCATTTACGACCGCTACATCGACGGCGCCATTCGGGCCGGGGCGCAGGGATTTATCAGTAAGTCGCCCGAAATGGATGTTCTTATCGAGGGAATCCGCAGTGTCGCAAGAGGTGAGACCTTCTTTGGTGAGAAGGTAAAGGAGCGCCTTGTCTTTGACGATTCAGGCTATTCCCTGAAAGAATCCACAAGCTCACGAATCAGCCTGCTCACTCCTCGCGAGCGCGAAGTCCTTAGACACCTCGCCAGGGGCAAGCCCAAGAAGGAGATTGGTGAGATCCTCGATATAAGTGTGAAAACGGTAGACAAGCACAGCGAGAACCTGATGCGGAAGCTGGAGGTCAATAATCGTGTTCAACTTACAAGGCTTGCGATTAAAGAAGGTCTCAGCGAGCTATAAGGCCTTCGGGAGCTCTTCCTCGTGAGCTTTTCCTCGTCAGCTCTACCTCGTCAGCTCTTCTGGGGGGGGCGGATAAGAAAATAGAGAAGGACCCCCAATAGCAGACTACCGCCAGCCACGAGCATGAGCTGTCTTACGGGCCTAGCTCCGCCACCCTCAACTGACATTTCGATAAAGACCCCGGCGATAAAAATCGCGAGCCCGTTCAGGGCTTTGATAAAGAGATTGAACATTCCAAAATACGTTCCGACCGAGCCTTCCGGGCTTTCGTTGGCACAGTCGGTGATTGCCTCCGCCTCCAGGCCAAGCAGCACGGCGATTGCGGGGCCACCGAGCGCAAAAAGAATCATTCCTGTGGTGAGCGGAGAGCCGATTATCGCGCTTCCCAGTCCTGACGTGGCACCGTAGGCGAGGGCGAGAAACACTGAGGCAATAACCAGTGCAGATTGCCAGCCAAGTTTTCGCCCCAACCAGGGGGTAAGGACGAAACTGGGAATTGCCAGCGCGAGCAAGGGACCCATAAGAGAGGCTACATCTTTTTCACTTCCGCCCAGCAGAGTTGTCGCGACTGCGGGTGCCGCCGCCGTGACAATGGTGAGTGACATCTGAGAACCGGCAAGCAGCATCAGCAGTGCGACAAATCGTCTGTTCTTCAAACTTTGTATATAGGATCTAAGGCACTCGATTACCGTGAGGCTGCTGGTCTCAACTGACGCGTTTTGTGTGAAGTTCTTTGGCTGGGCGTAGTAGGGAAGCGCCATAAGCACTGTGCCGACAAGGGCGCATATCCATGCGCTGGTGGTGTAGCCAAAGTGATTTACCAGATAGGGGCTGATGATGAAGCCGATCCCGGTGGCAATCAGTAAACCCGCGCCAAGTGCCGTAGACAGAAGTCGTCGACGATCTCGGTCTCCCTGGGAGTAGTCTTCAATCAGGCTCCAGTAGGGAATTGCATAAAAGGTATACCCAACAAAAAACAGCAACATCCCACTGAGGAGGAAAAGCCATCGAAGGTGTATCGGCGTTTCCGATGAAGCGAGGAAGCAAAGAACCAGGCCGACGCCGGCGATGGGAAGTGAATACAGGAGAAGTTTCCTCCGCTCTTTTCCGCGGCGCACCCAGGCGTCACTAATACTGCCGGCAATGGGGTCACTGGCACCGTCGAAGAGACGAAACAGAAGAAGCGCAAAGCCTACACTGGAGCCCGAGAAGAGGGCGGAGTTCTGAAAACTACCCTCGGGCGGGACGCTGCTGGAGTAATGCAGGATCCACTGAAAGAAGAATCGGGCGAGCAGCATGATGCCGATCTGCCCTCCCATAAACAGAATTAGTGTGCGCGCCATAGCCTGCCCATAATCAGATTGAGTAAACAGCCTAGGGTACGGAAGTGGAAAAGGTCAATGAAATTAATAGTTTCTATTGATTTCGCTAAAGAACTCCGGCCGTTTGGCCGATACAAACCATAGGCCAGGAGCGGCCGAAATTAAGCAATGGATTGAATATGGATATCAACGCCGACTTTAGCAGCATTCTACTGCGCAGCAATCAGCTGCCGAGCACGGCCACGCGTGAGGGCTCAGGCGAACTCCTGCAGAACGACAAGTCCTTCCAGAACAAGTTAGAAAAACACCTCAGCGACTATGAAGCCGGAGAAGGGCATCTTTCGATGCATGTTTCCAAGGACGTGAACGCCAGGAAATTTCAAAGTGCGGATATCCTCGCAAGGGAAAATCCTTCCGCAGCGCTTCTCTATTCAGGATACCTTACTGCCGGATTCGGCTACTCAAATCAGGCTCGCTTTGTGCAGCAGGTAAATGTTGCTACGAAAGCGACAAGCGCTATAAAGGCGGTAGCCTAGGAACATCGAAGCCTCCCGTAGTGATTGGGTGGTCCAGCAGGTCACATCCCGCTCCTCTTCGAGATAGATCTCGAGAGTGTTCTGCCTCGTCGCTCGTCACCATCGGGAATGTACGTTTACTGCGGGCTTACTTCTTTCGATTCGTAAATGAGGGTACGGCAGAGGAAAAGTAGGTTCTCGCTTTTGCCTTGGTCGCTTTTGCTGTTGCGGCGATGCGCTGTGCAGCTTTTATTCGCAGCGGTGGGGATATCGGAGATATGTCCAGGCTAACTCTTCCGGTGAGGGATTCGGCCATGACATCCTTGTACCAGTGGCAGGCATCCTGCACTTGATTCCACATGTCGTTTTGAGAAGTCTGATTTTCCTTGGCTCCCTCTGAACCAAGTTTCTCTGCTTTTGCCTTCGTGAGCAGCAGCCCTGTAGCGGCTCGTAGCCGAATCGAGCTTTCATTCAGGTGAACGGTTTGAGCGAGCGTGGTAATTTCCTCTACGGCATCGAAGGTTAAGGGCTCACAAAGCAAACCGTGATATCCCCGAAGCATGGAGTCAGCGACTAGGTCGTACTTCTGTTCGCCATTAGTTAAGATTTCAATGAAGCAGCTATGGGCGAGTCTGCCTTTTCGATAGGTCGCAAAGAAATCTGCGCACTTTTCGCGGTCCATTCGTGCATCGATCATTACTGCTTGAATGAGCGCATTGCTGGCAATGTGCTTTTTGGCGTGACTGAAAGTCTTGGCGAGAAGGCAGCGATTTTTCGCTTTTCCAAAGCAGACCAATTGATTGAGGCGTCCGCGAAAATCAGAATCGTTCGATATTACGAGAAAAAGCGACATCATCACTCCAATACATCACGGAGCGCGCAGCATACTGACCGTGATACTTATGTCGTGTTGAGTCTAAGTGGCAGTACTTATTGAAGTACTGCTCTAGGGTAGCAGGATAGCATGCGGCAGCGCCGGAAGCCCGTAGGGCAGCACCCAGCGCTCAGCCTGACACCGAACAGACGAAAAGACTCAAACACCCTGGTTTGAAATTCGTCTGAGACGGCGGATTACTTAATGAATTGGGGCTGAAGTCTTGCGGAAGAACTACTTTTTCTTCTTCTTTGCACCGCGATTTTGCGCGGCCATAGCGTACTTCTTCTTGAACTTGTCGATTCGACCTTCTGTGTCAACCAGACGCTCCGAACCGGTGTAGAACGGATGGGAGAACGCAGAGATAGCCAGCTCGTACAGCGGATACTCATTGCCGTCTTCCCACTCGATAGTCTTCTCCGTCGGGACGGTGGAGCGGGTCAAAAATGCTTCGCCGGCAGTGGCGTCACGAAAGACGACGGGTCGGTAGCTCTCTGGATGTATGTCCTTCTTCATCACTAAACCAAAATTTAATACTTACATTACAAACGGTATCAAAAGCGGTGGAACGCTCGCTTACCAACTAGCCTTGGTTACGCCAGGCAACTCTCCTCGCAAAGCCTTCTCACGCAGAGCGATGCGACCGAGTCCAAAACGACGGTAGACACCGCGTGGGCGACCGGTAAGGTGACAACGATTACGAACACGCGTTGGGCTTGAGTCACGCGGGAGGGCGCGTAGCTTCTGGTAGGCTTCCGCACGCTCTTCATCAGTGCTTTCCATGCTGTTGATGATTTCTTTGAGCTCAGCGCGCACCTTGGCGAAACGTTGTACTTTGATGAGGCGCTGTTTGTTCTTTGCGATCTTACTTTTCTTAGCCATCTTGCCTACGTATTAGGGAAATTAAAAAAATATCTTTGCCAAATAATGTGGTCGTCCGGCGTAGCCGTTAACCTGCTTCAGCATCTACATGCACGGGGCGCTAAAAGGGTTCCCGTTTCCGGCTGCCTTATAAAGGTTGCACCCTACTAATGATAGAGGACAGACCGTTTAATCAGCCCCCCTTTAACAAGCAAGCCCCGTAGCGACATCCCCTGTAGTATGACGGGTTACGTAACCGTGCAAGATGCTTATATAGTATTGAAGCCGGGAGACCTTAGCTCATGTAAGGATAGAATGCAATAACATCAGGCAGTTGACGGATATTCTGCCGGCCCTTGATAGTAGCACAACGCATTCGCCCCTGCTAAGGCTGCTCGTGCACCGGGGTATCAGATTTAATTCGTCGTAAAATCAGGGGCTTGGGCTTTATTTCCACATGCCATACCTTGATAGGGCTTTTGTATACCGCAGTATAAATGTAGGCAATTGAGAGAGAGGAGAGGTCGCCCCATGAGCAATTCTGTAGCTCGCCCCATTAGCTTCTCGGCAGAACGCCCGGAGGAGGTGCAGGTAATCGATCAGCGTGCTCTGCCCCATGAACTCAAGCTTGTTCCCCTTCGCTCGGTGCGTGACGTGGAAACCGCCATTCGGGACATGTGGGTTCGTGGAGCACCACTGATTGGAGCCGTGGCGGGGTTCGGGGCATATTTCGCCGTCCGGGAGCAGGCACAGGACTCCGGAAACAGCCTTGATGAAAGTATTGCCCGGCTTCGTGAGACAAGGCCGACTGCGGTCAATCTATCCTGGGCCCTTGAGTATGTGCTTTCTCGTATTTCAGATGTCGTGGATTCCGGGGAGCGAATTGAGAAGGCGCGTGCCGCAGCGGAGGAAATAGTAGAGATTGAAATAGACTCCTGCCGCTCGATTGGTGACTTCGGATTGGCCTATTTGCAAGCTGAGCACGGGCTGTATCCGAGAAGCGAACCCTGGAATTTTCTGACGCATTGCAACGCCGGTGCTCTGGCCTGTATTGAATACGGTACCGCAACTGCGCCGATATATGCGGCTCACGCGGCAGGCATACCCGTGCATGTGTGGGTTGACGAGACCCGACCTCGAAATCAGGGAGCGCGTTTAACTGCATGGGAACTCGTGCAGCGGGGAATTCCGCATACGCTTATCTCAGACAATGCCGCCGGACATGTAATGCAGAGGGGGCTGGTTGATTTTGTGATAGTGGGAACCGACAGAACAACTGCTTCGGGTGATGTTGCCAATAAGATTGGTACCTATCAGAAAGCCCTTGCCGCTCGCGATAGCGACATTCCCTTCTTTGTTGCTGCGCCATCCTCCTCCGTCGATTGGAGCATCGAGGACGGTGTGCGGGAGATTCCTATAGAGGAGAGAAATTCCGATGAGGTAAGAAAAATTCGGGGACGTACCGAGGGCGGTGAAATTGCCGAAGTCCTTCTTACCTGTGCCGAGACGTCGGCGAAGAATTTTGCCTTTGATGTCACACCGGCCCGACTGATTACCGCCTTGATGACGGAGCGAGGAGTATGTTCGCCGGAGGGACTTCGGAGCCTTTTTCCGGAACATGTCGCCTAGCTGCCTTGTGGATGTCATAGAGAAGCGAATCAAAACGGTCTTAGAGTGAGCTGGCGGAAATGGAAGCGGGAATTAAATTTCATTGTCACTGGCAGACTCAGCCGATTGGTTATCCGAGTGAGCTTGCGACTCTCAATCACTGGCGATCACAATTGTTGGCCCGGAACCTGATCGGAGTCTCTGATGGTATTGGATTCGGAAACATCAGTCTCCGAATAGATACATCTGAAGCCTTTCTAATCAGCGCGACCTCGACGGGTTCCCTTTCTGTTCTTACAGAACGTGATGTTTCCCTCGTCTATCGTTACGACCTGAAAGAAAACGAGATCTGGTGCAAAGGGGAGGCGAGGGCCTCTTCGGAAAGTCCCTCGCATGCGGCTATCTACCAAGTCAGTTCGGAATATGCTGCGGTAGTGCATGTGCATCACAAAGAACTCTGGCTTCGCGGACGCGAGCAATGGCCGACAAGTGATGCGCATGCGACATACGGCTCACCTGAGATGGCTGTCTCAATTCAGGAGCTCTTGCGTTCGGGCAGGGGCTCTTCTCGGCTTCCCATTGTCATGGGCGGACATCAGGATGGTCTGCTTGCATTCGGGGAGGACCTTGCGTCAGCCGCGGGTGTCATCCTGGACGCACTTTCATCGCTGGAATAAGACCCGAATGCTTGAAAGCCCGGTTGGTTAGACTAATGTCTCCGTTTTAGATAGTATATTCATCGGGTTCCGTTCTCGCGGGGGTGCGTATTCTGGCAATTTCGCTCCTGATGCTTCGTCTGAATAGGAATTTTTCCCCTCTGCTCTTTCGCCTTCTAGAATAGAGTCGCTTGAAAGCGCCTCTCTTCTTCTCCCCCGGGTAGCCGTTGTACCTCTGTCCCTTGTTCTTCTTACCGATGTCGTTACCCGGCTCTTCTTCCTTCATGGGTCGCCCGGACTGTCTGTCGTTTCCGGCGACGTAGTTGTGCTCATGCATTTCTGCGGAAGCACATATTGGTAAATTCAATAAGGGTCACGAGAAGAGTGTAAAACCCTTTTTCACATCTTTCAGCTCATTGTCTTTCGCGAACGGGTCGTTCCCAATGCGAAGTGACGATGACGGACAAGGTTAGGAGGTTCTATGAAGTATTATCTTGTTACGTTGAGCGGCGCTCCTGAGAAGGCGGCTGAAGAATCAGCCCCCGACATGGAGCAGTCTTTTGCCGGCTCAATGACGGTCAGTCTCGCCAGCGCCGCGTCGAGTGAGCATCGGGATGAAATTAAGCAATTCCCCTGCATCCTGGGTCGTGGTGACGAGGTGAACATCCGCGTCAAAAACGGAAATGTTTCGCGAAGGCATTGCCGTCTCACTAAAGAGGATGATCGCTTTTTCATCGAAGACCTTGGCTCCACGAACGGAACCGAGCTTCGGGGTAAAGGAATCAGTTCGAAAACGGATCTCAGGGACGGAGATTTGATTACCGTCGGAGGCGTGTTGCTTCGTTTCGAAATCAAGGAGTAAGGACCGGACCGGCGATCAATCGTGTGTAGAGTCCCGAGAACAAGTACCAGACGCAGGTTCTGCGAATAGGTTTCGACTGCTCTTCTCGGGGCTCAACACGGGAGTCATCCGCTCGGTGCTCGCAAACTGCGTAGTGAACCGGTTTCCGGGCTTCAGTTCATGCGAAAGGCCCGGGTGAACGCCTGAAACTCGGGGATATCCTTCCTTAGAATAATTCCTAAGAGAAATTAACTCTGTATTTTCAGTCCATTACTTTCAACCATGCTCTGCGATTTCCTCAAAATTGACCGATTATTACTGCTGATCTAATTTACACAAGCTTATACTCGGAAAAGTCGTAGCGTCCGTGGTCTTAGCATCCATCCTTGCGCTCTCTGCGCACGTGATCATGAGCACCATACGAACTTGTCCTCTTTTGCACTTTTAAAATTCTGCGTGGGAAGAAGTACTACAAACAACACAATTTCTTGTTAGGGGACGCTTACGTGGAAAAGACTACACAAAACGATGCGGAGGGCTTCAGCTGGATGAATGAA
>JAUIMJ010000096.1 GCA_030433295.1 bacterium
CGAGGGGATAAGCAGCAGCAGGGTGAGAAACCCTATGGTGCAAAGCCTTAGATTAACCGATCGTTTTGCCCACTCGTTAAATCTCGCAAATATACTGTCCATTCGAAACGACTCCGCTGTATCCTGTCTCAGTTCTCCCTAATCTGACGCTCCCCGCGCCTTAAAAGAGAGTCGCATTTCAATGTGAAGCGAGAGGGAAGCCGATGTGAATACCGCTTGAAAAGGGCGTGAAATCCTCGGGTTTTGGCTTCACCGAAGATTGTTTGAGCTTATTTGCTCAGGGGTGGTATGTATCTGGCATCGAGCGCGGACATAGCTCCGAGCGGTAGAAGAAAAACCAGAACTGCGAGAGGTTCCATGAAAGCCCTTGTTGCCCGTGCCCTAGCGAAGCGAGTCCAGGACGGAGACGTTATTGGTCTCGGATCAGGATCTACAGCCGAAATGGCGATAGACCAGATAGGTCAGAGGGTTAAGGACGAGAAGCTCTCCATAGCGGGTGTTCCCACATCAGTGCGCACCGCGATTATCGCCGCCGAAGCGGGAATCGATGTGAGACATCCGGTTCCGAGACTAGCCATCGACTGGGCTTTTGACGGTGCAGATGAGGTTGACCCGAATTTTGATATGATCAAAGGCCGGGGTGCTGCGATGTTGACTGAGAAGATTATCAGTAAGCGGGCAAAGCGCTTTGTTGTCATTGTTTCCGAGGATAAAATTGTTAAAAAGCTTGGCGAACTCTTCCCCGTTCCCGTAGAGGTCATTCCGGAAGCGCTTCCTCTGGTGGAAGACGGGCTGCGGGCACTTGGTGCAACTGAAATTCAGCTTCGCAGTGCGACCCAAAAATACGGACCTGTTATCACCGAACACAAAAATCTCATTCTCGATACGAAGTTTGAGAATATCGTTCCGGAGCTGGAAGGCGAGATCAATAAGCTGGTTGGTGTCGTTGAAAGCGGACTTTTCACCAACTGCAATCAGGAAGTTTTGCTCGCTAAATCTGATGGCGTCTGGTCTCAAAAACTGATCAACGGCGTTTTGCAGGAGGAGTTACTCGAAGCTCCCGAGTAGTTCTCCGAAGGCCAGCTTTTTGGCAAGCCTGCAAGGGTGCCTGAAATCTCCTGGATAGGGGTCGCACATTTTAGCGTATGCGGCTTTCTTCCGGTGCAGCGGGCGATTGATCAGCTAGTACCCTCTCCTTTAGACGATATACATACGAGTCTTTTCCAGAAAATACCCTCTCTATGTTCGGGTCTTTGTCGAGGCGCTTCCTCATTTTCCTATGCCCCTTGTCGACGAAAATAAACTGAGCCTTGAATCTGTGCTTCATTGACCACGCTATGGTGTCGCTTAGTTTGCCCTCGGTTAGGCGCTTCCAGAGTTCGAAGAGTTTTTGGTCCTTTGCATATAAGAAATAGGGATCAAGGCCGGCCAAATAGTGATTGTGATCATTGAAGTGAAAGAGCCGTGGGAACTCGTCCCAGTCGGAGGTGACTACAAGGGATCCTTTTTCCGAGTTGTTTGCAAGCCAGCGGGCAGAGTCCTGAAACCGATTGTAGGGTTTTGCTTTTTTTACGCTTTGCCGAGCGGTTTGAACACTGTGGAAAGCAAGAACGAGGGTCAGCCCCAGTATCATAAGGCCCCTGCCAAGGCCGACGGCCCCTTGAGATGCAGGGGTTTCCACTTCTCGATCAGGGCCCGCCTCAGAGAGCGGTGCCTCAGACAAGGTACACAGAAGTGTAAGGAGCGCAAAACACGGAAACAGCTCGACAAATCGTCTCGATTTCAAAACCATGACAAGAAGAATCAAAGTAAACATAAGTAGGGAAAGAGCACCTCTGCTTACCTTTGATGGTTGCAGCATTAGCAGAGTCAGCATCAGCGCCAGAATCGGTAGGCCGAGATGAAGTAGAAAATGATTTCCAAGATAAGGGTACCACTCGTTGCCGACGCGTACGGCATATCCGGTAGGAATGAATTTATCGATCAGGTGATGGTACAGGAAGACGACGTTACCGGGGAAATATGGGTTTATTACTACTCCGGAAATCAGACCTGCGACCGGATACAAGATAGCTCGCAAGTCAATTTTCTTTTCCGTGAGAAAAGTACCGAGAAAGAGACAGGATACCAGTACGAGAACCAGCGGAAAGGCGTTATAGGTCCAGACATAAATGAAGGAAATCACGGCTGCACTCAAGTATCGCCTCGTTCTGAGTGCGGTAAAAAGCAGCAGGATAAGCACCAATGATAGCGATTGGGCTCGCACCAGGGACATTCGGTAGAGGAACCCCGGAGATACCGCAAAGAAAGCGCAGGATGCCCAGGCCGCAGAAGCAAACTTCATTCTTGGCATCGCGAAATGGAATGCCGCAAATACCATTGTGGCAAAGCAAACAGCAGCCCATTTGCCGCCAAGCAGGAGAGATGAGCTGACAAAGGGAATGAGAAAAAGATGAAAAAGAAAATGATGATCAACGAATTGATCATTCCCCAGGACTGTTTTGGGAAGCCATGGAAAGTCGATCGGCCAATCGATGAGTGGTGCCTGCTGAAACAGGCCAGCTAGTTTCAGATGATAGTAGGCATCGGTCCCCGCCAGGCTTTCGCTACCGAACTGAATCCAGGCAAACGCTGCAATCGCTGCCATACTGAACAGGGCGCGAACGAAAAAGGAAGCGATTCTCATATCACTCATTATGCAATTTTTATCTCCGCTTTTTTCGCCCGACGCCCTGTGTTTTTAGCGTTTCTTCTCAGAAATGCTCCTTGCATCCATGCGATATATCGCTCGCTATGACTCTCTTATGTCCTCTCAAAAACAGAAGTGAAGCGCTCAAGAAGACGTGGACGGGAAAGCCCACATCTTCATTGAGCGCGTAGCAAGCCTAACAGTGGCTAGTCATCATCGTCGTCATCATCATCGTCGTCGTCGCCATCGTCGTCGTCATCAGAATCGTCGTCGTCATCATCATTGCTGTTGTCGCCGTCATCGTCATTACTGTTGTTTGAGTCGTCTCCGCTGTCATCGTCCGAATTTGAATTGCCGTCATCGTCGGAGTTGCTATTTCCATCGTCCGAGTTCGAATT
Source organism: bacterium (assembly GCA_030433295.1). Lineage (GTDB taxonomy): Bacteria > Bdellovibrionota_C > UBA2361 > SZUA-149 > SZUA-149 > JAUIMJ01. The sequence goes on from JAUIMJ010000096.1 coordinate 3,088, forward strand.
GTCGTCATCATCCGAATTGCTGTTTGCATCATCCGAGTCATCATCAGAATTCGAATTTGCCCCAAATGAATCATCATCATCGTCATCATCCGAATTGCTGTTACCATCATCAGAGTTGTTGTTGTCATCATCGGAGCTGTTTACACCGCCACTTGATCCTTGATCGTTTGAGTTGGCTCCATCATCGGTATTTGTGTTTCCGGACGTATCTCCGGAGTTCGAGTTGTTTGAGCTGCTGTCGTCTGAGCTACTGGAGGTATCGTCAGAGCCGGTGTTTTCAACACTCACTGCCGCAGGGGTAACCTCTCCGCTCGACGTGTTGATTCGAATATCCTGAACAGTGACAACACTTCCCGGAGGGGCATCGATTTGAAGATTTACCGTGACGTCCGACTGGGTGAACGCAAGTGTCACCGGTGCGCCCGCCGGGACATTCGAAAAAATGAAAAAACCGCTTTCGTCGGTCACAGTAGAAAACTCTGGAAATTCGACAATCGACACCTGAACGCCATCAACTGCGGCGTTGGCCGTGCCGACAAATGAGAAGAAGTCGCCCAACTTTGCCCAGAGAGTCTTTTGGGTGCTGATTCCGCTGGCCAGTTGTTCGGTGACGTTACCCTGGATAGTGGCGCTTCCTGGATCGCTTGTGCCACCGCCTCCACCGCAGGCGACGACAAAAACAGCGAGCAACACGGCCACTACTGCGCTAGAAGCGGCAAGGATTTTTTTTCGTTTTTCACATTTCATTTTCGTTCTCCTCATTAGTTTGTGAATACACCGCAACGACATGTCCTTTGGGTTAGGTCACCCGGTTTAAAAATCTCAATGCCTCATGCGACGTCCTCTCGTCACGGGCTCAATCATCATCATCATCGTCTTCCTCATCGTCATCGTCTTCCTCGTCATCATCATCGTCGCTGTTTGAGTTATCCTCGTCCTCGTCCTCATCGTCATCGTCGACTTCGTCGTCATCATTGCTGCTGCCCGAATTCGAGGAAGTATTTTCATTGCTGTCTCGATCATCATCGCTATTGCCGCTACCTGAGTTTGATGAACTATTCGAATTCTCATCATCATCGTCGTCATCAGCTTCGTTTTCATTCTCTCCATCATCTGAGCCGCCGTTGTCGTCATCGTCGCTGTTTGAGTTGTCATCACCGTGGTCTTCTTCTTCCTCGGAGTTTTCATTCTCTGAGGAATTGTCGTTTACCTCGGTTTCGTCATCGCTCTCATCATCAGGGTCAATAGTGACAGGGGGCACATTGCTATTGCCGTTCTCTGCGCCAGAACCAGTAGATCCAGGAGCCGGGTTAGTGACGTCGATAAGCGTTGGAGTGGCCGAATTATCTGCGGAATCGATTGAAAAGTTGATTGTTACCTGCGGAGATTCGGTGGGAATCCCATCCACCACCGCAGTGACGTCGACAGAATCAGACTGCAAAGAAAAGGCGAGAGTGGTCTCTGCTCGGTTTGCTTCGATGATATAGAAGCCATTCTCGTCGGTGACCGACGCATCGCCTGTCTCAAGGATGGTGACGGTTACATTACTAAATGGTGCGCTTGCGCCGTCGGGTCCAACTCTGTTCACCGTACCCTGTACGATGTTTCCTCCCGAGCCCCTTGTTCCACCGGCACAACCAAGGAGGCCTACGAGTATTGTAGTAATGAGGAGTAGGATCGGGCGTCTCATCGCGAGCGAAATTTGGTAATGCTGAGGCATGGTGCTACTGGTCTCCACTGTTGGCTTCGGTGAAACTAAAGGTACCCACACTTACTCTTGCGAAGGAGTCTGTGCTCGGAATCTCATTAATGTCTGCGTCAAACTGTGAAAGGTAGTTTCTGACACGTTGGTGGAATGTGGTGCCCAGCTCGAGAATGTGAGCTTTGATTTCCGGAACCCTTGCCTGGTCTATCTTGGTGTACTCGGTTTTCAGGTGGAGGTTTGGAGTTTCCGGGTCCTCGAAGAGATTTTGCTCGACGGCAGCAATCAAATCGCTCGCGTCTGTTTCCAAGTAATACGATATTTCTTCCACGTTCCCTTTCGGGACAAAAATCTTGTTAAGGAGTTTAACTCCGTGGCTCGTTTTTCGAACGACGCCAAGACGCTCTAGCTCGAACAGAACGGTGTGTGGCTTTACATCTTTGCTCAAAGAAGCAACGAGGGAAGTAAACTCACTTTCCGGACCTTCGTAGCTCAGGGTCTTTGGCCTGCGTCCGGGTGTCGTATAACGAACATCGCTTTGCCACTGTCCTATTACCCGGCTGGGGAGATCTTTTGTCTGCTTTGCGCAGTAGGCCGTACCTTCGCCGAGCAGGCGAGAGACATCTTTTCGATGAACTCCGCTCATCATCGAAATGCGACTTACGCTGGCTTCTTGCATGGATTTTGTCAGGGACTCTTTCGAAAGCTCGACGTACAGTTCTTTTGATAGCTCGATCAGCTCCTGCAGCTTGATTGAACGCCGCAGGCATAAGCGAATCACGGCGGTCAGGGCTGCACGAAGAAAATAATGCTTTGGTCGATTAGCAGTCATTCGGCTTCACTTGAGATCAAGGAGGGAAAATTTCCCACCTACTAATGATAGCGCATCTCCCGGAATAATCAAGTAGTGTTTTCTTGAGCTAAATAGTTACTATATTTTAGTAGGTTACGCCGGTGCGGCGGGGTCAATACCGCGTGCTTCGGCTACCGGCAAACGTCCGGGACCGCGGTATGCTCGTGGGGAAACGGCTCAAGGTGCACCAGCACGTTTCGTATCTGGGGATAGTTCGCAAGGAGGGTGTCCTTGACGCTGTGACCGATTCTGTGTCCATCGGCGACACTGAGATCCTGATCTACTTCTATGTGTATATCGACAAAATACTCCAGGCCGGATTTTCGAATCCACAATGTTTCGACCGCTCTGACGTCGTGAACTGACTCAGCAGTGTCTTTGACCCTTGATACGAAGGCGTCATCAGCTTGTACGTCCATTAGCTCACTTGCACTACTTCGGAACAAACGGGTACCGGACCAGACGATTGTTGTCACAATAAACAGTGATGCAATTTCATCGGCGGCAATCCAGGCCGGACCGCCCCAGCGCACCATGGCAAGCCCGAACAACACAGCGAGTGAGCATAGAGCATCCGCTCGATGATCCCAGGCTCCTGCCGTAATCACGCTTGACTGGCTTCTCCGCCCAACTCGAGAGTAATATTGGTACAGCGCTTCTTTAATAACCACGTTTGCGCCTGCAATCCACAGTGTCCACGAAGGTGGTATTGGGTGAGTCACGTCCAGTCTCTGGATTGCCTCCCAGCCGACCAGAAGCGCTGAAACTATCAACAGCAACGAGATATTCGATCCGGCAATAGCTTCCGCTCTAGTGTGTCCGTATGGATGCTCCTCATCAGGTGGGCGTTGAGCGACGTGTAAGGCAAAGAGTACAATTAGCGACATAAACACGTCACCGAGAGAATTTACCGCATCAGAAATCAAGGCAAAGGAACTACCCAGAATTCCACCAAGCAGCTTCGTAACTCCAAGAACAAAGTTTACAATAAGGCCCAGCATCGCGGCCTTAACAGCGGACTTATACGGTGATGTCTCGGTGGTGGAATAGCTCAAGATTGTTGACGTCCCTCATATACGCGGTGTCTCTCTCGGGTGGAACACAGTATTGACCATAATAGCGCAGCTGGCAAAATCATACGCTCTGCGATGCTCTTATGTGAAGCGACCTGTAAAGCAAAGCCGCCTAGGGAATTCGATAGAGGGCACATTGCCGGGGTCGTTCTTTGAAGTCTTTTAGTTCCCTGCTCTCAATCATCATTATGTTTGGCTCCTGGCCTCGCATCCACGTTTCGTAGTGACGTGCCTCGTCAGGCGGGAGGTTTATCGTCAGATACTGCATGCCGACTTGAGTATATCGCTTTAGTGGAACTGCGTCGTGTTCAATAGTTATGCCGTTGCGCTTGCTGTAGTAGGCAAGGGAGTTGTATCTGCTGACATCGGTCAGCATGCCGACTAGAGATGATTTAGGAGTATTCTCTCGTACGAGCTTTGCACATACGTCGACATCCGGATTACTCTTTTGCGCCTTCCAGACACTCTTTGCCGACACGGCAAAATTGCTGAGTGCAAAGAGAATCAGAAGTGTTGCCCCTGCCTTCTGCCCCCAGCGCTCTGAACAGTAGCCTTCAAGGAGAAGCAGGCTGCGGGAAGCGAGCACTATCATTGGCGGGGCGATAAGCAGGAAGTAATAATCGTGATGCAGAAGCTTGTCGCTTGTGGCTAATAGATACAGCGTGCCACAGAGTAACCAGTGAGATAGCCAGCGGCAGTCCTTCCGCCAGGCCAGACGCAGACGAGCTGCATAGCTTTGCTCCACGGCTTTTAGCAGCAGGCCGCTGCGATACAGCAGTGCCAGTGCAATCAAGAGAAGCAGGCAGGCGCCGGGCAGGTAGCCGAGGTAGCGAAAAAGCATTTTGAAAATAGTGCTGTACAGCTCGCCATTAAGGAGCGCGCCAAGTTTGGTATCCAGGGAATGTGAAACTGTTTCCTGATGCCCGGACTGAAGACTTGCAAAGTAATGCCAGCAAAGAACGGGCAGGCAGGAGATGGTGAAAAGGAGCAGAGCCCAGACACTGCGACGTAAAGAACCCTCCGCTCTGTCATCGTCGGAATCCTGCTTGCAAGGCAGCAGTTCAAACAGAAACACCAGCGAAAAAACAATCGCATATGATTTAAACAATCCGCCGACGGCAAGAAGGCAGCAGCTTAGCAGGTCATACGCCCTGTTCTTTGTTGCTCGTGCTCTGAGGGTAAAAAACCAGACGACACAACAGAGCATGCTCATGTCGCTCATTGTCGCCTGTCCGTAATACACGAGCGGAAAAGAGGTGAAGAAAACAAACTCTGCTATTGGCTCTTCTTGCGTATCTCGGACAAGACGCGCAAATCCAAGGCAGGCAAGAACAAACATCAGTGTGCTCCAACGGTGTGCCGCAGTTTCCAATCCCGGCGGGAGTGTTGAGGACGCAATGGCGGCCACTATCAAATGATAGAGTGGGAACTCCTCGTAGGCGGTGAAGGCGTCTCCGGAGCTAATGGATTCTCTTCTCTTGTTGTCTGATGCCTCCCCTTCTTTCGGCAACCAGGAGAGCCGAGTAACCACATCCCGTGGTTTCCACCAGGGGCTGCTGCCTTCCGCAATGGCGCGAGCTGTCGCCAGGGTACTGATCTGATTCCAGCTGTGAAGGTAGGACGTTGGTTTTCCGTGCCCGTTGCTCGCTTGCAGGCTTATCATCAGCGCAAGAGCGATCCATGCCAGACAAGGAAACCAGGGATAGCGTTCTGCCACAGGCGGTATTACGTCGCTGGTGTTGAAAGGTGAACGTAGAGGTCAGACACGGGGAACTCGGGATCGGTCGTCCGAAGACCAAAATTGTTTCCGACCGGCAGAACTGTTTCGCCAAACTGATAGTAGTAAATTCGGTCAATCCCAGGTATCTGATCTCTCAGAAAAGGCCAGGCCGTTTCTACGTAGGCTAGCTGAGAGTTCGGTCCGGTTTCTCCCGATTCGGTGAGCCAGACGGCAACTGAGAGACTGTTAAGGAAATCAGCTACTCCGTTTGACGTTACGACACTCTCAAATGAGGTGGAGTAGTAGTGGAAAGTCCACACGTCGATCAGCCCCTCAGCACCAAGTTGTTTCAAACGCTGGTTGTAGCGAAGGGTTGTCGGGAAGTTTTGCTGTATGGAAGTCGTTGCAGCGCCGATGATAAGGCGGTCTGGCGCCTCTTCTCTGGTTGCTCGGGAGGCAAAGGTCAGCAACTCAAAATATTTGTCCGGGTCTTCAAGTTCCAGAGCAGCATCAGAGGAAACCTGAAGCACATCCGGCTCATTCCAAACCTCAAAACCAAGTACGCCGGGGAGTCGCCCATAGCGTCTGACGGTAGGACGGTAAAAACGTTCAACCCAGGTCACTCTGGGGTTGCCCTGAATCCAGTTATCCGGATTACTCATCCAGCTTGGCGTGTGCGCCAGTACGATGATGACATCCATTCCTGCTGGTATCGATGTGACGATATCGTCAAAAAAGCCATACACCGGCTGGCTCGTCGGAGTGGGCTGAAAACCATCAGTCCAGGCAACCAGAATGCGAACGGAGTTAATGCCAAGCTTGTCGCGGATCTCCAGAAACTGTTCTTCTATAGTGCCGAATTCGCGGTCGACAAAGAAGTTGTTGATACCAAGTCGGCTGCGGTCAATCGGCTTTCGACTGGGACTGTCGAGTGCGAGGTCAAGAAGCTCGCCGGCGTCGGTGCAGGCAGCGAACGAGAGCAGGCACACTGCCATTACCGAGAGAAGAAGGCGATGAACAGAAGGCTGAGCAGGGTGGGAGCTGGTACTGCCCCTCAGTGGACGTGGTGAAGCGGGGCTCTGATGGTGTCGCAGTCTCATAAAAGCACTAATGTCTGGGTGAATAAATACAGCGATGGCCGGAATCGCCTACCGGGGGAAAATAGCAAAGTAAGTCTCCAAAAGAAATTGGTGATTCCTCGCGGGAATACCGCATGAGGCAAGGGGAGTATTCGGCAGAAGCTGAAGGGAGTCGGGCACTTGCCCAACTGAGAAATTAGCGCATCCTTTTCGAGCTGAGAAAATCTAAAGTGCAGGGGCATCTTTGAGCTAACAACTTGTTTTTGCTGTTCTATTTGTTTGCGAGCACATCAGCAGGACTGTGGTGCGGAGGGGAATGCGCAAAGGCCGTTTCCCCGCGTGTTTAAGCGGCATTTGCGGCCTTTCGACTCTGCTGCTGAGGCGGAAGATGAAAGCGACACTGAGTCGTTTAATTCAGGTATATTTACCGTACTACCGATGCTTATGTGTGAGGAATGCTGATTTAGGTAACAGGTTGGAACTTTTGTGAAATATCTGGTACCCTCGATTGTTATTCGGGGAGCCTGCCCAGGCCGCCGGGGCGATTTTTAACTAATTGATAGGATACGAAGTAATACATGCGTCAACGATATCGGGAGAGGCCAAGAGATAACGATAAGCACAGGATCAATGAAGCAATTGATGCGGCCGAAGTTCGAGTAGTAACGGAAGACGGCGAACAGCTCGGGGTGCTGCCCCTTGCAGATGCTATTGCGAAGGCTGAAGAATCTGGATTGGATTTGGTTGAGGTTGCCGCAGGTGCGACTCCTCCCGTGTGTCGTATCCTCGACTACGGAAAACTCAAGTATAAAGAACAAAAGAAAGCTGCTGAAACGAGAAAACGCAGCAGCACCACTCAGGTAAAAGAGTTACGCATACGATACCGTACCGATACCCATGATCTGAACACGAAACTGCGAAAGGCCAGAAAGTTTCTCGAGTCCGGCGATCGCGTTCGATTCCAGATGCGATTCCGAGGTCGAGAGGTTGTGTATCGCGATCTTGGTGTTGAGACCTTTGATCAGGTAGCAGAGGAATTGTCCGATATTGCAAGTGTTGAGGATCGCAGCCCCTTGCTCAACAATCGCATGATGATCACCTTCGTCCCGAAGGCGGGTTCTGCCAAATCTTCAGAGTCTGAGTCTGCAGAGTAGGTTAGCTTAGGCCCACTCCATGCACCGTATTTTTCTATCAGCCCTCTGGAAACGCGTTTTTAGGGGGCTGTTCGTCGAGAATCTTTGGGCTTAGAGTAGCCTATTTCTTTTTCTTCTTCTTTTTGCCCTTCTTGTCGTCCTCAGCTTCTCCGTCTTCTTCTGCCGCCGGTGGAACGAGGTCTGGCGAGGCAACAATCCTGCATGTTATTTCCGAGGTCTCTGACTTTTCGCAGGTCCCCGTTTGCAGCGCACAATCCTCTTTTATCGCGCTCATGAAAGCCGCCCGCGAAGTAAAATCCATTCGTTGATAAGCAGGTCTGTTCCTTTTCAGTTTGCCGGAGAGACATGAGCCATAGTTCTCGTGACTCGTTCTGCAATCATCGAGGGCTGCCGATTTGGCCCGTTCAAGACGGGCACTGAGTGCATCTTTTGCCTCATCCTGAATAAGTCTCGACTCATCGATAGTCTGGTGCAGAACTTTGAAGGTGTCGGTCTTTGGAGGAGTGTCTTTCTCGTCGCTCTTAAGCTCTCTTTTCCAAAAATAATACACTTCAGATTCGCAGAGATGGTGCTTTCCCATCATCGGCTGAATAGGCGCGTCTTTATCGACTGCGGCATCCATCGTCTCTGCCGCATTTTCTTTTTTATCGCCTTTTTTCTTTTTCCCACCCGCAGCAAAAGCCTCAGCGCTGAGGAGCATCAAAAACGAAAGGAAAACGCAGAGAGGAATAGCCCGTGAACGATTGGTGGATGTAGTCATTTCTCTCTTCCTGTATACGCGTGTCGTCAGCGCTCCCGACTGTCTCAAGGCCTGGGACCTGCTCCTGGCTTCAGAGCGACAATCTTACAGCGGTTCAATGTCAACGCTTAGTATTTTTATCTTCTCATTGGACGACTGATTGAGTCCTTTTCTTCTCAGTAGCTCTTTCTGCAAAAGCGCCAGAAACGACTCCCTTCGCTGTTGTTCTCCACAAAAAGTCGATGCCAGAAGAGAAGCGCAGCCGGAAAATCCGAGCGAGAGACCGAGGGCAGTTGAGATCCGTGTGTTGCAATATAGCATGATCGAGAGGAGGCTTAACAACAGCAGAAAGCCTACAAGAGCTGAAAAACCATGTCGCTCAAGGGGATTGCTCAGGGTAATACAGAGCGCCTCACTCGAGGATTCGTCTAACTTAAATGTGGCGATATCTTCACAATACGATTCCAGCGTCTTGGTGCTGACGTTGCAGAGTTGCACCCTGATGAATTCATCAATTGGCGGGTAGAACACTCCAGCGTCTTTGCGGACTCGGGCCGTTGGGGGAAACCAGGGAATTCCAATGGTCAGACATGCTGCTTCGCAGGCGAGTAGCGTCTGACCAATTTCGCGGTATTGCAGTCCAACCAGTTTGTTGGACGGCGCAAGCGGGGGGGACTCAATCGGCTTGTCGTCCTGTCTGACCACCTGTTCGGGATTTCTTGCCAGCGAGGATCCTGAGGGGTAGAGGCGGTTCTGCTTGTAACTAAGGTCTGGAGTTTCCATATCCAGCTGATTTTTGCGCTAATTGGTGGATTAATTCAAGGAAGAATTGAAAAAGGGTATGTCGGGGCTGAAATTGCACCCTTATTTAAAGACTTTTTCCTGGCCCTTTGTCCGCTGTGAAGTTTTACGTGGGTAATCCTCCCTCGCAGAGAGCATTTGCTTGAGTTTCAGCATCATAAACACTGGTCTTTGGCCGGCACTATTTGTTACCAACTGCGTTGACCAGCAGGCCGTTTATTCATTTTCACAAGTTTGCTTGCGGAGTATCGATTGGCGAGCCCTCGGGGGAGCGATATACCCCTAACGATTTAAAGTACGGCGCAAGCCGTTCCTCGTAATATATTGGGGGTATATTGTCACGCCGCAGGCGTGACCAAAAGACAGATATACTGAGCGCGGGGCGGGGAGGCAACTTTCAGAGTTATACGCTTCTCTAAGGTGCAGTAGGGATTCTGTCTGTCGAATTTTCTGACGAACAAAGAACGCACAGTGCTCCACTCAGCTCATCGCAAAGAGCTATATTGTCGGCGCATAACTGCGCCGGCTGTGATATCGGTGTTAGGGGTATACTTGTTGTTTGGTTCTGCCTACGGCAGAACAATATACTTCGCGACGAACGCTCTTGAGAAAAACCGAGGTTTATAGTGCGCTCAGTATATAGTGAGGTGTATGTTTTGTTTGTTTATGTAAGTCGGCATGTAAGTACGGTCAGCTTCCGGGGTGTCACTGGCACAAAGGTATTACAGGATTGTGAGTAAAAACCGCGAAAATACGTACTTGCCAATTCGCCTTACTCTTTTGGCCTCCGCCTGTGTCCTTTCTCTTTTCGCACTGGCTCCTCGTAGTTTCGCTCAGAGTGTTGACCCTGCAGCCCAGGCGACTTCGGCTTCGCCGCAGACGTCATCCGCCGCTCAGGCGCGTCCTGATGCCAGGCAGCGCGCTTTTAAAGTTGGCCGTATCAAAATCGAGATTGTCGACATTTTTGAGGAAAGTGACCTGGCGTGGTTCTATCGAGCCGTCAATAGCGCAAAAATTTCAACAAAGGTAGAGATTGTTCGCCGGGAGTTATTGTTTGCCGAAGGTGATGACTACGATCCCTTCCTCGTAGCTGAAAGTGAGCGAGCACTCCGCAATCTTCCTTTTTTGCGTCAGGCTTCAATTACGCCGGTGCAGGATGGCGAGCGTATTAACTTCCTGGTTCGCGTGCAGGACACCTGGACTCTCTTTCCCTTTGTGAACATTTCCTCGGGTGGGGGGAGTAATTCGAAAGCGATAGGGGTGACGGAGGGGAATTTCCTCGGGTACGGCAAGCGCCTTGAGCTTTTGGTCGCTGACGACGAAGGTCGTGAGAAGATCGAGGGAGTCTACGATGATCGCCGGCTCTTCGGAACCTACAATCGACTGACTCTGGGGCACTTCGAGCGATCTGACGGCTTTCGCTCTGTAACATCCCTCGGTCGTCCCTTCCGCAGTCTGGTCGATCCCTACGCCTGGTCGATTAATACCAATTTCTACGATCTCGTTGGGCGACTTTTTGAAGCAGGCGACGAAAGCTTTATTTATCGTCAGCGAAAATCATCCGTATCAGCAGGATATACGGTGCCGAAGGGTAATCCTGAGGAAGTCCTCCGGCGATATACCTTTGGATATGATTATACTGAGGATGATTACTCGGAGGCCGATGCGGAGGACTTTGAAGACATTAACCTGAATCCCAATTCGGTAAATCAGGAT
>JAUIMJ010000097.1 GCA_030433295.1 bacterium
AAACCAGGCCAGAGGCGAGGGTGGTTTACCAGGCCGTGATGAACAGCGTTAGTGGTGACATAGAGAACGGCGTCAAGGAGATCCACTTCTCTTGGTGCGGGTTGGGCACTAAATCTTCTTGCCCAGAGCGAACCGCTGCGTCCGGTGTGACGATTGACTCGTTTTGCAATTTCGCGGTTGATATCCTGCTCGAACTCAGAAAGGTTCCCGTAGGGCGCGCGAACCACCAGGTGGTAGTGATTTGATAGAACCTTGAGCGCAAAGATCTCTATTTGGTGTATCTCCTGAAAACGCGCGACAATTCCGCCTACGATTCTCTCAATTTCCTTGGTCGGCAGCATCCAGAGTTCGGCATTCACCGTGCGATCAGTGATGAGGTAGGCCTTCTCGGGGTCGGTTTGTCGGAGTGGGTTCATCGAGAGTACTTCTGGTCTGATTTTTGGTGCAACTCGGGTGTTGCTCGCGGATTTAGCGCCAGCATTAGGGTAGTCGTCCGGAATCAGGAATTTGTTGCTCGTGGTATTTCAGGAAATCGAAGGGATAGTGGCCGATCGGCTTGAGAAAGCAGGACGAGAGGCTGGAATGGGAAAAAGAAGCTGATACCTCATGAAGAGGTATTTCAGGAAATCGAAGGGATAGTGGCCGATCGGCTTGAGAAAGCAGGACGAAAGGCTGGAATGGGAAAAAGAAGCTGATACCTCATGAAGAGAAGGCAGCTGAAACAGGATTATTTGAATTGCAAAGCAAGAAACGGAGTGTTTGCGGTGGTTGTCTGTGTCACGTTTTGACGTGAAACCAATGAAGTCAACCGAGGAGGGCGGTAAATGAAATGTTTGGACGGAAAAGTGGCCATAGTTACGGGGGCTGGCTCTGGTATTGGGCGGGCCGCCGCAGTGCGTTTTGCGACTGAGGGTGCGAGTCTGGTGGTGAATGGGCGACGAAAGGCGAAGCTCGACTCGCTCGTTAGTGAAATAGCGTCGCGGGGTGGGAGAGCTGTTTCCCTGGCGGGAGACGTGAGCACCGAGTCCGTCGCACGTTCTCTTGTAGAAACGGCTGAAGAGGTGTTTGGTGGTCTTGATGTTGCCTTTAACAATGCAGGTATTCTTGGCACAATGGCACCCATCACTGAGATGACCCTGGATTCCTGGAATGCTGTCCTTGCAAGTAATCTTAGCAGCGGCTTTCTCGGCGCGAAGTATCAGATACCGGCGATGCTGCGCCGTGGGGAAGGCTCTATTATTTTTACCTCGTCGTTTGTGGGGTACTCTAGCGGGATGCCGGGAATGGGAGCATACGCTGCGAGTAAAGCAGGCCTGATCGGGCTTGCAAAAAATCTGGCTGCGGAGTTGGGACCACAGGGTATTCGAGTCAACGCACTGCTTCCCGGAGGAACCGATACCCCGATGGCTGGCGAATTTGGTGATGCTCCGGAAGTTATTGATTTCGTTAGAAACACGCACGCCCTGAAACGAACTGCGCAGCCGCAGGAAATCGCCGAGGCGGCTCTGTTTCTCGCAAGTCAGGCATCGAGTTTTGTGACAGGCTCGGCGATGCTCGTCGATGGCGGTGCCTCTATTTGTAAGACCTAGTGATTGTGCCGAACAAAGGTTGGAACGTGCGGGTGGGAAAGCGATAGCAGTCGTTTCGAATTGCCTGCGTTTATTGTCTGGAAGGATTCTTCACGCAGTTAAGACCCTGGAGCTGAGGTGTCGAGTAAAAAACCTAATCGCAGTACATCGTTGTTTACGAGTGACGAAGAGCGTTGGCTGGCGCTTGTCGAAAGAGATCCCTCGGCTTCGGGCGCCTTCGTCTATTCCGTCAAAACAACGGGGGTGTATTGTAGGCCTGCCTGCTCGGCGCGTTTGCCGCTTCGAAAGAATGTTGCTTTCCATGCCAGTTGTGAAGAGGCAGAACGATGTGGCTTTCGGGCCTGCAAACGATGCAAACCCGCCTCGAATACCTTATCAGAACAGCATTCCCAGCTCATCGAGAAGGCCTGTCGAATCATTGAACAGGCGGAAGAGAAGCCAGCTCTGGAAGAACTTGCAAAAGCCGTGGGGCTTAGCCGATATCACTTTCATCGATTATTCAAGGAGCAAACCGGAGTTACGCCAAACGCATACGCGACAGCTCTTAGATCTAGCCGAGTGAAGAGGGAGTTGTCTGTGTCAGGCACGGTAACAGAAGCTATTTACGCTGCCGGTTTTGCCTCTAATAGCCGCTTCTATGAGGCGGCCGGCGATTCGCTTGGCATGACACCCGGAATGTTTCGTGCGGACGGTGACGGAGCAAGAATTCGCTTTGCCCTCGGAGAATGTTACCTGGGCGCGATTCTCGTCGCTGCGACGGAAAGAGGAATTTGCTCTATCTCCCTTGGCGAGGGACCAGAAGAACTGATAGACGAGCTACAGAAACGATTTCAAAAAGCCGAGTTTGTAGGTGGTGACTCCGACTTTGAGCAACTGGTTTCAATTGTCGTCGGATTTGTCTCTGATCCCTCGAAAGGTTTGAATCTGCCACTTGATATTCGAGGTACGGCGTTCCAGGTGCGAGTGTGGGAAGCTTTGCGAAAAATCCCCCATGGTACCCGCGCCACCTACAGTGAGATTGCAAAGCGGATTGGTCAGCCGCAATCGGCCCGAGCGGTCGCAAACGCCTGTGGTGCCAACGTTCTTGCCGTGGCCATCCCCTGTCATCGAGTCGTCAGGACGGATGGTTCCTTGTCTGGCTATCGGTGGGGGGTCGAGCGGAAGAAGCAATTGCTGGAGTTGGAAGACAAGTTGAGCGAGTTTGTGAGTGATAAATAAGCTGATACCCGTCTGTGGAGAGATTGAGAATCTAAAGAAGCGTTTCAAATACGGTTACAACTACTTCGGGCGACATCCTGAAACAGTACTCTTATTTTTCGCTAAGCATATGAATTAGCTCCAAGTTCGGTTCGTCTTCAGTTTTTTTGTACGAATCTTGAGTCATCTCTTAGCACCCCCCTCCCGCTTGCACCCCCACTCCATTAATCGCAAACTTTGTCGGAAATTGAAGTGCCAGTAGATAGAGAGACTTCTTTGCGCTATCTCCCAGCGTGAAGATCGATAGTAGGGCGTATCTTCGCTTTCTCCAGTTTCCAGAGCGGTTCTTTGGATGCGCCTTTTCTTTTTTCTCGAGGTTACCATGGTTAGTGCACGCGTTAGTGTTTCAGAGATCACTCCCATCACCGGGAACGATGTGCCCGGTATTTCAATGCCATCAAGCGACGGAGAGACGGTCAATCTGGCGACTCTGACAGATATGGCGATCGTCTTTGTTCAGCCCGGCGCTTCCAATCCGAACAATCCTCCCAGCGAAGATTGGCTTGCGGGCTGGAAGCAGATTCAGGGTGCTGCCGGATGCACCGGACAGTGCAAGACCTTCAACGAAGTCCTACCCCGCTTGAGTAACATCGACTGCCAGGTCTTTGGTCTTTCGGGACAGAGCCCCGATGAGCAGGCGGCTGTGCATCAGGCACTCGGTCTGCAGTATCCTCTGCTGAGCGACGCCGATGCTCTGTTCCTTTCGGCACTGGGGCTCAAGCAGTTCGAGTACCAGGGACGCTCCTATCACCCGCGACTGACGCTGGTGATTAACAACGGAGTGCTCGTCAATATCGTCGCTGATATTGAGGACCCTGCACAGCACGTCCTTGATCTCGTCAAGGATGTCGGCTGAAGCAGGCGTATGCGGGGCGGAATAAACAGCAGCTTTAACAGGACACAATCCTGATACGATTTTCCTGAGATTGCTCTGTAACTTCCGGACAGAGATATTGAGTAGCATGCGGAGTAGGGACCTGTCCCATACTCCGCCTTTTGGTTTGTGCGACGTGTTTTTTAGGAGGTGAGTGATACGTCTTACTATCGAATTTTCTGTGGCTTAGCAGCGTTGGGGCCGCACCGCTCCCTCGGCGCTTTTCTCGACGCTCAGGTCAGATTCCTGGCAGGTTCCGGTGGATAAAGAAGCTGAGACCTCGCCGCTCGGGATGTTCATGGTCTTTCGCGTCTGATATCTTCCTCATTGTGCAAGTAGCTGTCAGGGGAGTCTTTTGAATCAACTCCTTCCAGGAACAAGATAGCCGTCCAGATTCGCGCTCTATCGTCTTCCGGCGTCACAATCAATTCTCGATTGTCCTCTGCTATGCGTAGGTCCCTTGCCCAATCGGAGACACTTTTTCGATCAACGGTTCCCGTGAGCAGTTCGTCAAAGCGAGATCGAATCTCGTTTAAGTCGGTTCTCATCAAAACGTATCCTTGAAGTGTTCAAACGTATCAATCACCTGGTGCCGCGAGTGAGGTTATCAGCTTATTTATGTTATTTCATTGATAATTAAGCTGATAACCAGCCACAGTTGGGCCTCCGGCAGGGGAAGCTCAGTCTCTACCTACAATAAGTACGGGTTGATGAAATGAAACAAGCTATTGTCGGCTACCATCGTGATGAAGAGGAGCACTGGGTTGCGCAACTTGCCTGTGGCCACAATCAGCATGTGCGCCACGATCCGCCCTGGATGCGTCGTGAGTGGGTATGTTCTGAAGCAGGAAGAGCTGAAATGCTCGGTGTCTGTCTTGATTGTGTAAAATGCGATGAAAAGGCGCCTGCTGATGCGCGTCCGGCGTCAAAGTAAATCAGTCGAGTACTGTCATCAGATTGAGCGAGGGGGCATCAGGACAACGAAAATGTCAATTCTTTAACCCTGAGTACGGATCCTCTACTGTAGGACCGAATTCACTTACTGCATCTTTAACGGCTTTGAGAACCTCAGCAGAGAACAAGGAAGGATCTCGATTCTGAAGCTGCTTAAGAACTCCAACTAATCCCAAGCGTGCGACAACCCCTAGTAGCGTTTCAGCGCGATCTACATCACGATCGTCCCATATTGTAATAAGCAATCGACCAATATCTCGCTGAAGACCCACCTCAGCTTTCTCAAAGGTGTTCCATTGTCTTTCGCTTAATTCAAACAAAGCATTGGATATTGTGCTGCCGTCCACCTGGCCATATGCATTCAAAACCTCAATGAACTCCTGATGAAGCTCCTCGACGGTCATAGAATCGGAGAGTTGTTCGTAGTAGGTGATTGCCTTCATATCCGAGAATCCGCTCTCAAAACAATGGAATGTGGTTTTAGATCCGAAGTCGGGTACCAGCCCGGGCTACTTCCGAAGCAGCTTCCTCAGCGGCGAAACGGCTGAGGTTAGTGTCTTACCAATGCGAAAGGAAGGTGAGCTAACCACATCCTGGAACATGGCTTCATTGGCCGTAACCAGATGCTGTAGACGAGCTATTTCTGCGGCGGGGTCTTCTATAATTGCACCGCTCGGGCCGAAGTAGCTTCGCAGCTGCAGGTTTTGCTCGTCGAGTTCATTGATGCGTGCCTGCTGGGCGTCCACAAGAGTTCGGGAATCTTCGAGCTTTGCTTTGAGCTTGTCGTTTTCTTCTCTAAGGGCCGAGTACTGCTTGTTCAGCTCGCAGAGCATCATCTGGGTTGCCTCGTAGGCTTGCTTTAGCTGTGCTGTTTCATCTTTTTCAGACATAACGTCAGCCAATCTCTCTGCGGTGTTCTGGCCCATGGTGTGCTCTCAGGATTCAGGTGATGAATCTATTCCCGGTTTCTGAGGACGCCTAACTCAATGCGGTCTGATAGGAGTCGTCTCGGTACTTCTCAATTGCTTCCTTGGGGTCCCCGAGGAATACCACTCGGCCTTTGGATAGCAGGAGGATCTTATCGGCCATCTCTTGCATCTGCGAAAGACTGTGGCTCACGATAATAATGGTTTTCTTTTGGTCGAGAAGTCGCTGAAAGACCTTGTCGCACTTCTTCTTAAAGCGCTCGTCACCAACGGCAAGAACCTCATCGACGATGAGAATATCCGGTTCACGATCGACGGCTACGGCAAAGCCAAGGCGCGCGCTCATTCCGGATGAGTAGTACTTGATAGGTGTGGTCGCAAAGTCCTCAAGCTCAGCAAACTTAAGAATCTCGGGAACTCGGGATTTGATAAAGGAACGAGAAAGCTTGTGCAGGGATCCATTGAGGTAGATGTTTTCAATGGCGTTTAGCTCACCGTCGAAACCGGCACCAAGCTGAATCAGAGAATCAACCTTACCGTTTACGGTAAGCTCGCCCTTTTTCGGTGGAAGCACCCCGGCGATAGTGCGTAGCAGGGTACTTTTTCCGGCACCGTTACTCCCGATGATTCCGAATACCTCACCGCGCTTCACCTCAAAAGATACGTCCGTAAGCGCGTTAAAGGTGTCGTAGTACTTAACCTTCCCCGTCTTGAGAAAACGCAGAAATGACTCTTTTAGGGTCGTTGGTCGCTCTTTGTAAGAGCGAAAGGAGATGGTGATGTTATCGACTTTGACCGCAAGCTCTTCGGCCGAAGTTTCCTCAGCCGCATTCAGGCCGGCATCGCTTATGCTCGCTGCTTCTACCATTTCCTGCTGTTTTGCTATCGCAACCATGTACCTATCCAATTAAAGAAAATATACGAACTTTTTGTCGGCCTGCTTAAAGACCCAGAGACCAATCAGCAGAACGAGAAATGATCCACCGAGATTGATCAGGTAGACCTCAAGGTCCGGAAGCCTGGCGTGGTACACGAGGTCCCGCATAAATTCGATGAGACAGAAAAGCGGATTGAGCACGACCCACTTTTGAAGCCAAAGCGGCAAAAGGTCTCGGCTGTAAAGAATCGGGCAGAGAAAATATAAGGCCTTAAACACAACCTCAACGAGGTGCTGCGTGTCTTCAAAAAAGACGTTTGAGACTGCAACAATCAGGGCTACACCCATGGTCACAAAGAACAGGGGAAGAATCACCAGGGGAATGGCCAGCACCGTTACGTCTATGTGTCGACCCGTCGCAAGCATCACACCCAGGAGGGGAACAAAGGACAGAGCAAAATCCACCAGGCCTGACATCCCTAGAGATAGCGGAAATATGTACTTCGGTACGGCAACCTGATCGATTATCTTGGCGTTCGAGCGAATGGTTCCAAGACAGCCCATGCTGGTGGAAGCAAAGTAGGAAAAGGGAAGCATTCCGCAAAAAAGAAATACGGCGTAATCCTCGGCGGTGCGCTGCATGATGTTTGAGAAGACCACCGCAAGAACGGTCATCATGAGCAGAGGGTTGAGCATACTCCACACATAGCCGAGTACCGAGCGCTTATAGCGACGGCGCAAATCACGGGCTACTGACTGCTTCAGGTATTCGCGATAGCGAAAGATATTGCCGAAAAAATCAATTATCAGCCGGGGGAAATAGAACATACAATTCTCACACAAAGGTTTATCGGCGCCGCTGTTTCGCCCAAATACAATCCTGCTTACTGCTCACACGCCTTTCTATCGCCTGAGATACCATGCGTCGAGGACGACTACGCGGGGTAATCGAGCTACTGCGGAAATAACGCTAGCACAAGACCAAAAAAAGTAAGGACGACAAAGAGGTTTAAGAAGCGAAACCGCCAGGTAAACCGGTTTTCTAAAAACCGACTATACTAATTGCAAAAATCAAAGTGATGGTCAATGGTCGCTGCGAGGGGACAAACCCCTGTATTTTCAAGATATTTCCCCTAAGTGGCCGAAATGATTAAGCTTGTCGGAAAAGAGCTGGGGGGAGATTAATTTCAGCCCGGATTGCAGGGGGTAGTCCGGATAAAAACCCAGTAAAAACAGTAGCCTATAGCCGAAATTGACAATCTTGACAATTTTATGAAGCAAATCTGATGCCAAGTTGGATTATAGGATGAACGCTGAATCGCTGGGTTGATAGTTGTTGTTGTTGTGTAGTGGTTGGTATCACGGATTCAGTTGACCCCCTCTCACATCGCGGATGTGCAGAGGGGGGTCTTTTTTCCTTTCCTTCAATTGTCAGATTCCCTGATAAATCCTATCTTCACTGCGGTGGTTTCCCCGAACGTTAAAGCATTTTGATGTTTCGTACTCGCTGCGCAGTATCGGAGTGTTTCGGAGCCCGATGAGGTTTCCGGAGGTATGTAGAATCTTTAAGGAGTAGAGAAAGTATGAGCAAAGGCTTTGATGAGATGCGCAAGGCGAAAGAAGAGTCCTATTTCGAGAAGAAGAATCGAGAAGCGCTCGCCCGTCTTGCTAAGAAAAAAGAAGAAGAGAAGCCAAGAATCAGTCCGGTAAGCGGAGAGCCAATGGAACAGGTGGCCTTGCACGGCGTCGTAATCGACAAGTGCCCTGTGTCAGGCGGCATCTGGCTTGATGCCGGTGAGCTTGAAGAGCTTATGGATATAGCCGCCAAGGGAGAGGGCAAGGAAGGCAGCACGGTCTATTCCTTTTTTAAAAGCCTCACCGGCACTCCATAGCCGAGCGTTACCCATCCTCAGGAGGCTCCTGTAAGGGAGCCTTTCTCCCGGAGTCCGGGGCCGCTACGCCATTGAATTGGCGAGTGAGCATGTTTGCTCATCACTGTCGTCATAAGGAATGCCATGAGCACCAAACCATCAAAAAAACTGGAAACCTTCCCAAACCCGCGGCCCGGTCGCGACTACAAAATCACGTTTAACTGTCCCGAGTTTACCTGCCTTTGTCCGAAGACAGGGCAGCCGGATTTTGCGACCATGATTATCTCCTACACGCCGTCGGAGGTCTGCGTAGAACTCAAGTCGCTCAAACTCTACCTCTGGTCATTCAGAGATGAGGGCTGTTTTCATGAAGATGTCTGTAATCAAATACTCGATGATCTTGTCGCACTCGTGGCGCCGAAGCAGATGACGGTTACCGGCGACTTTCTGGTTCGCGGTGGTATCCACACCGTGGTCGAAGTAAGCCATACGGCACCAGATTAATTCTCGGTCTTACCCTGGTGATTTTCTAGCGAGCGGCCTTCTTTTCGGCGAGGGCGCTAAGGATTTCTTTGTGCTTGCTCGCAGTGAGCGGATAGCGCAGGGCAAGGGCTGCGGCACAAATCAAAAAGATAGCCGGGGCGGGTCCGATGAGAATCCTGATTGCGGCCAGTGCACTAGGGGTTTGTGCCTGATTTGCGGTGTAGCCGCTGAACTCCAGTAAGAGTGTTGAGATGAGAAAGGCGATCCCGGTTGCCGCCTTATAGCTAAAGGTGGTCCCCCCGTAGAACAGTCCTTCCCGCCGTTCACCGGTTTGTAGCTCGTCGTACTCAACAACATCGGGAACAATTGCCCAGGGAATAGTAAGGGCCGCGGCGTGAAAAAAGCCAATGAGCATTGAAACCGGGTATATGCCGTTTCCAAGTGAGGCCGTGAAAAAGGGCATGAAGCAAAAGACGGCGATATAGCCGAGCATTGCCAGTCTGTAGGTCTCTGCTTTTCCGAAACGGCGAGCCAGATAGACCCAAAAGGGAACCGAAAGAATCGCGGTCAAAAACAGGACAAACACAATGCTTGAGCTGTCAGTGGTGATGCCGAGAATATACTCCAGGTAATACGGCAGATTCGCCGCAGCGAGCGTGGCCGCACAGTTGCTGAGCAGCAGGATGGAAACGGATATCGCAAAAGGTTTATTGCTTTTTAGCGCGCGAATAATAGCCCCCGCATAGCTTAGCGGCGTGTGCTTTGGCTTGTCTTCTGTGTTTGCAGTCTCGAAACATCGCTCGGTCGTACCCTTAAAGGTCGTCCAAATTGAAGCGACCATGATGATGGCAAAGAGAGCCGCAGCAATCAGGTGCCCTTCTCGAGCGGTCTGCGCCCAGGAACCGAAGTATGCATCAAGGTTTCCGTCGCCGCGCGTTTTAACTGACCAGTGAACGATTGCAGGTGGAACCGCGGCTCCGATTAGAAAGGCTACCTGCGAGCAAACCATCCTGAAGCCGGTAATGGACGTTCTCTCGTCGTAGTCATTGGTAATAGCCGCCGTCAATGAGGTGTAGGGAACGAAAACCACGGTCAGACAGGTGTTAAACAGCAGCAGGGAAATGGTGACGTAGAAAAATGTTGCCCAGGATGACTCGAACTCGGGAACTACCCAGAGGGAGAAATACGCCAGGGCATATGGGATCGCGCCAAAGAGCAGGTAGGGCAAGCGTTTGCCCCAACGACTTTTTGTGTGATCGGTGATCCAGCCCATGAGTGGATCGGTGACGGCATCCCAGAGTCTTCCGATGGTGACAGCTATTCCGGCCATGGCCGCGCCAAGTCCCGCGACATCGGTGAGGTAATAGAGGTACCACACGCTCATGGAGGAAACCGCCAATCCGTTACTGATGTCACCAATACCGTAAAAAAGTTTCTCAGAAACTTTTAGTGGTTTGGTCTTTTCGGAGTCTTCGTTTGATGCAGCCACGTATCTTTTTGCTCTCCTCAGTAACGCTAAGCGTCCTGCCTGATTACCTCGCCTGTGCCCCCAGCTCTTTCTCGGGGCCGAATCGAGCGCGATTTGTCTCAAAAACAGATGCTTTCTTTAGCACGTATTGGGGATGTGGCGAATAGAGGAACGTATACCGCCAGAGAAAGGGGGAGAAACAGTGCACAGACGATTAGCGTGCACCATCTCCTTTGATAACAACAGAAATGGTTCTCAGCATGATTCTGAGGTCGAGCATGAAGCTGCGTCGCTGCACGTAGAGGCGGTCCCAGGCGAGTTTCTCTTTGTAGCTGTCAACACTTGCGGCATAGCCCGATGAGATCTGAGCCAAACCGGTAAGACCGGCTTTTACCTGAGTTCTCTTACTGAAGGAGGGGAATTTTTTCTCCAGCTCTCTCGCAAATTCCGGACGCTCCGGCCGTGGTCCGACGAGGCTCATATCCCCAATCACCACGTTCAGAAGCTGAGGCAACTCATCGAGCCGGGTTTTTCTCATGAAATGTCCCAACGGGGTGATTCTCGGGTCCTTGTCTGCGGCCCAGACGGCGCCGGAGCCGCGCTCTGCGTCAGTGCCCATGGTGCGAAATTTAAAGATGGTAAATACCTTTCCGCCGTCGGTAAGTCTGCGCTGGCAATAGATAGCAGGTCCGGGCGATGAGAAACGAATCAGGATCGACAATACTACCATGAGAGGAAACACAAAGGTGAGCAGCGTCAGAGAAAGAAATATGTCGAGGAAGCGTTTTGAAACCTCATAACCGAAGGTGCAAACATACTCGAAGCTGCTTATCGCAGACTCTGGACCTTCATCGAAGGCAGCCTTATCGAGCTTCGGGGGGAAGGGTTGGAGACCGAATTTACTGCTCAGGGTGTCCTTGCCCCCTTCGGACTTGAGGGCTCGGGGGCAACGTGCTTCGGCAATAGGCTCGGCAATTGATTTGCCACCACTGCTATTTGAGACTGGATATACGGCCATAAAAAACGAACAAGAGCCCGCTCCCTTGCTCAGGGCGGACGAAGCATTAATCGCTGCAATTCATACCATTTTTGTGCTTAAAGCGCAAGCCCGATAGGCTGTGCTGAGGTCCCGAAACTGCGAAGGCAATGTCGCCCGGGCACTTGATAGTAAGACTGGGGTGTTAATATCGCCGGTGATTTTTGTCGAGATACTGAAGTTTTATTTTTACTACTTAAACTTAGATTTTTGTACGTCCATGCTGTAGTCACTTAGCTCAGCGCTGATTTTCTGCCTCGGTGAACCTGTTTCCCGACAGTAATTGGCGTATTTTCGGGGCAAAAGCGTGCTATGATAGCGGGTATTGCTGCATTATTGAGATTGACTGGAGAGGTACCGGCTCGATATTAGTGAATAGAGCAGGATTTTTAGCCACTTGCGTGCATTTGGCTGGAAGGTCCCTGATTGCTCTGGCTAACGTGAGGCTACG
Organism: bacterium; assembly: GCA_030433295.1. GTDB lineage: Bacteria > Bdellovibrionota_C > UBA2361 > SZUA-149 > SZUA-149 > JAUIMJ01. Next base: position 11,787 of record JAUIMJ010000097.1, read on the forward strand.
CTTCTCTTTTACTGTGGAAGAAAGATATTGCTCATGGGAAAGAATGCCACATTGAATTCTCGACTTCGCGTTCTTGTCGCAAGAACGTACAAAGCTGAGAAACTGTACGGTTCCCTGAGGAATGTCGGAAGCTCATCTGCGGATTCTCCTTCCTTAGCGGATGCCCAGGGTGCAAAGAACCCTGGCCTCGCGCAGTTTGCTAATGAGACTCGTGCAAAACAGTGGCAGCAGCAACACTACCAATTGCGTGTTGCGCTGAACGACATGCTCGCGGCTAGCGCAAAGACTTCGGCAACATCCCAGGTGTTCGCCCTCAGAGACAAATTTCATTGCCGCTGGGCTGAAAGCCAGGCGGCGATTGAAAAAGGAACACGGGATCTGGTCGAGACGGCCGGACGTCAGGAGTTTGCCCATACGCTCAAAGTCTCAGCCGAACTCATTCGCCATAAGGCGCGTGCTGAGGCCTGCCAGGTGATTGCCAAAGAATTGACCGCGGTTCTCGAAGCCTCCGGACGGGATACGTCCGATGCTGCGGCTCGCAAATCCCTGGAACAGGCGCGGGCCATTGAGGCCAAGCGTGTAGAAACCGCGCCCCAGGCTCTTGAAGAGTCTTCTAATGTAGTTCAATTTCCGATGCGTGCGGCAGCCTCCGGGCGTCGAGGTCGCTAGGAATCCAAAAAGATATTCCGGCAAAAGCAATGCAATACAATAGTGTAAAGAGCGTACTTGAAGATCTCGATCCCGGGAGTGAAATTGAGATTCGCGGCTGGGTTCGCACCCGTCGTGACTCAAAGCAGTTCTCATTTCTCGAGGTAAATGACGGAAGTTGTCTGGCGAGTCTGCAAATCATTGCGGATCAGGGTATCGATGGGTATCAGGAGCATGTCTGTGAAGCCAATACCGGCGCAGCGGTCATCGTTCGCGGCGAACTTGTGGAATCTCCCGGCAAGGGACAACGGGTGGAGCTGCACGCAAAAGAGTTTGAACTCGTCGGGCCCTGTAGCGCCAGCGACTATCCGCTGCAGAAGAAGCGCCACAGTAATGAATTCCTGAGAACCATTGCTCACCTTCGACCGAGAACTAACACCTTCGGAGCCGTATTTCGATTGAGAAGCGCAATGAGTTTTGCCATTCATTCTTTTTTCAATCAGCGTTCTTTCGTACACCTTCACAGCCCGATAATCACGACTTCCGATTGTGAAGGGGCTGGGGAGATGTTTCGCGTTACCACGCTCGACATGGACAAGCCGGAGCGGGACGAGAAGGGAGCAGTCGACTACAGCAAAGATTTTTTTGGCGCTGAAGCCAGTCTCACGGTTTCCGGACAGCTCGAGGCCGAGCTTTTTGCCAGCGCTCTGAGCAAGGTCTACACCTTCGGTCCTACCTTCCGGGCTGAGAATTCCAATACGGCGAGGCATTTGTCTGAGTTCTGGATGGTAGAACCTGAGGTCGCCTTTTGTGATCTCGCCGGTGATATGGAACTTGCAGAGGACTTTCTAAAATACGTCATCACCTACGTGATGGACAATTGTCCGCAGGACATGGAGTTCTTCGATCGCTGGATTGAGAAGGGTATTCTGTCCTCCCTGCAGTCGGTCGTTGACGCGGATTTTGAGAGAATGACGTATACCGATGCTATCGCGGCTCTTGAAAAATCGGGTAAGGAGTTTGAGTTTCCCGTTTCCTGGGGAATGGATATCCAGACCGAGCACGAACGATTTCTCACCGAGGAATACGTAAAGCGTCCGGTATTTGTGACCAACTACCCCAAGGACATTAAGGCATTCTATATGCGCGTTGACGAAGGCGAGAAGACGGTCTCCGCAATGGATCTGCTCGTCCCGCGTCTTGGAGAGATTATTGGGGGATCACAACGTGAGGAACGTGAGGACGTTCTTCGAAGGCGAATTAAAGAATGTGACCTTGAGGAAGAGACCTACTGGTGGTACCTGGACCTTCGCCGCTTCGGCTCAGTGCCGCATGCTGGATTTGGTCTTGGGTTTGAGCGCCTGCTGATGTACGTCAGTGGCATCTCAAACATTCGAGATATCATACCCTTCCCCAGAACACCGGGCAGTGCTGATTTTTAGCGGTGCTG
>JAUIMJ010000098.1 GCA_030433295.1 bacterium
TTTTTTGCGAAGTCCTTTAGGGAGTTTTTTTTATTAGTGGATTGATTAGCCTCGTTCGCCTTCGATATACTGGAGTTCGCAACGCACTCCAATACCTGATCGGTGGCGGCAGCTTCTCAATGAACCGTTTTCTCCCCTGGTTACTACCAGGGGTTGCGGTTTAAAGGGAATCTGTCGTCACCGATTTTTTTTTGCCCGTTTCTGGGATTATTTCTGCTTACTCCTGCTTACTCCGGGGAGTCTTCGCGATTGAGAATACGTCGCAGGGACGTGCGATCCAACTGCAGGAGCTGGGCAGCTTTCGACTGGTTGTTATCACAGCGCCGAAGGGCGTCCTGCACGAGTTGAAACTCGAATGAGTGTACACGCTCACGAAATGAGAGCGGGGAGATAGACGTTTCTCTTTTCTCGGTGCTGATTCGCAGATCTGCCTCGGTGAGGGTTTTTCGCCCGTTATAGTTCGCAGAATAGACAGCACCCTCCACACAGGCCTGAAGTTCTCGCACATTTCCCGGCCAGGGATGCCCCGTCAGTCGGGAGATTGCTTCCTGAGAGATGTCTCTCACAGGAATATTCTCATCGCTGGCCAAACGTTCGAGGAATCCCCTTGAGAGAGGTTCTATGTCTTCTCTTCTCTCGCGTAGAGGAGGGATGACAATCTTGCAGTGCGCAATGCGATGATAGAAGTCTTCTCTGAGCCCCTGCTCACCAATAAGACTCTCCGCGGGCTGATTGCTTGCGGTTATCAGTCGAAAGTCAGATTTACTTTCTCTGTTTGAGCCGAGACGGCGGAACACTTTTTCCTGAAGTGCGTTGAGGAGCAAGACTTGTGTTTCGTGCGGAAGCTGGTCTACTTCGTCAAGGAAGAGAGTTCCGTGATTCGCTTCCTCCAGCAGGCCTCTGCGATCGCTGGAGGCACCGGTGAATGAGCCGCGTTGATGACCAAATAGCTCACTTGCTACCAGGTCAGCACTGGCAAAGCTGGTCTGAAACCTGATAAAGGGCTCCGCATGTCGCGGGCTTGCCGCGTGTATCGCCCGGGCAATCACACCTTTACCGGTTCCGGTTTCACCAATGAGTAGCACCGGCTGCTTGTTGCTCGCGGCGTATGCTACTTGCTCAATCACCTCAATCATTTCGCTGTTTCGGCTTTCCAGACCCGTGATGCGGCTAAGGTGCTCCGGGGTATACTGCAGCCGTAAATAGCCCCGTTTTATGCGCGTGCATTGCACCGCATCACGTAGAAGCGCAAGAAGGTGATCGGCATCAGCAGGTTTTTCGAGAAAACTGCCAGCCCCGCGTTGCACGGCTTCAATGCCAAAGTCATCCGCGCCGTGTCCGGTAAGGACAATAATTCGAATGGCTGGATCTTTTGAGAGAATCTCAGTGATGAGTTCGAGCCCGCTCTCCGGACCACGTGCCGGATCCAGTGAGAGGTCAACGACGATCGCGTCTATGCTCTCAGTCGATAAGCAGTGTAGGGCGTGCTCACGGTTCCCGGCCCTATGGATCTCTATTGTTTCATCCCGTCGTTCGAGGGATCGGGAAAGGGCTGCGGTGGCCTTCTCATCGTCATCGATGAGAAGTACCGAAGCATTACCTGAAGTCACGCCGCGTCTCCTGGTCGCGAGCAGTGCCCGACACTAGTTTCCCGAAAGACTTGCATAGAGATCGGAGATAAGTATGGGCCCGTTCTGGCGCAGTCCGAAGTTCGAATCATTTGGTCCGGTTTCGCCAAACTGGTAGTAGTAAAAACGCTGTATCTTCCCGCCGAATTCGTCGTCGATGAAAGGCCAAACGGTTTCTACGTATGCTAGCTGATTGTTTGGACCCATGGCGCCCGATTCGGTAATCCATATCGGCGGTTGCAGGCTACGCACAAATTCTCCTACCTGGTTTACTACCTGCTCGAATTGTTCTCCGTAGTAGTGAATAGCCCAGATGTCGACCAGGCCCTCAGCGCCCAGTTCTTTTAGCTCTCTGTTATACTGAAGGTTTCTTCCACTATCCTGCTGTATGGAGCGAGTTGCCGCCATGACGACCAGTGAGGTCGGGTCGACGAGTCTGATGACCGAGGAGCTGAGGGCCAATAAGTCAAAATAATTCGCTGCGCTTACCAGCTCGAGTGAGGCGTCACCCGGGAGAACAAGATTGTCTGGCTCGTTCCAGACCTGCCACCCTATGATTCCCGGCGTTCCGGCATAGCGTTCAACCGTGGGTCGCAGCCATCGTTCGACCCAGGTCGCACGGGGGTCGCCGTTTATCCAGTTTGCCGGGTCGGCCATCCAGTCAGGGGTATGAACGAGGGTGACGAGAATATCAACCCCCGGGGGAATACGTTCGACGATTGAATCATAAAAATTGTAATCCGGAATGGAATCTGGTGTGGGCTGTACCTCGTTGGTCCAGGCAAACAGGACGCGGACGTAGTTCAGGCGAAGTGTATCTCTAATTTCCAGAAACTGTGACTCGGTTGAACCAAATTCCGGATCGACAAAGAAATTGTTTACGCCGGTTCTCGACTGATCAATGGGTTGACGGGATGGCGGATCTAACGCCAGGTCAATCAGTTCTCTCACTTCAGAGGTACAGGCCAGCTGCGAAAAAAGAAGTAAGAAGAGCAGGGCAGATCTAAGTCGAAAAATATTCATAAATCACGTTCCTCTCCAGGCTGCGTCCCGGCGGAAAACCTCCCCGCGTAGCGCTGTTTCACCATCGAAAATCAAAAGCCCCATATCAGTAATTTCCATACCAATAATTTCAGGAGCATCGGTATCTTAATTCTACACCAAACCACAGAGGTTAGAGTATTTGAGAGTATCTCAGGTTGCGAGTTTTCGCATCTATTTGAAATTGCAGGAAGTTCCGCCCTCTCGCAGAAGCGAGCAGGGTTAGTACTGCGCAGAATCTCTGATTTCTTCTGAAAGAGCCCCGTGCAACCCCAGTTCACTCAGACTGTGGTCCAGGGCTTGGAAAATTGATGTCTCAGCGAGCGGTAGATCTGCTTTGTTCCGAAGGCCCTCCTCCTCGGACATCACCCAGATGTGTCTCTCAGAGACCTCGACGTAGAGCCTGCTTTGAACCGCGGGAACCTGCCCGAGGAAGTTACCGAAGAATTTTTTCTTATACCATTCAAGGCCGAAGCGGACCTTTTGGAGATGCACCGGAAGAAGCTGGGAAATATTGCGAACACCGAGGTGTGCGACTGCAGGGTCAAGAAGGCCGCTTCCCGAAGGGACAAGCTTATGTACCGCGTTGCCCGAGCTACTGTATTCGTGAAACTCGGAATGAAGTGCGAAGTGAAAGGGTTCGCGGTCCAGCTCAGATACATCATCCGGATGCTGCGCAAGTCGCTGGGGCGGAGTGAGCAAGAATCCGTCCGAATAAAAGAGTTCCTCTCGCCCGGTTTTACTTTGCTGAATTTCGCTTACGCCGCTTCCGAAGGTTTCCGCAGGACGCCCTCGCATGTTCTTCAATGGTAGTATTTTGGTCTCACTACCCTTGCCATCCTTTTGAACGATTTCCAGTTCCTCTATCTCAGGAAGAAGATGTGGTGCGAAAACAAATAACTTCTCAATGACGTCAGCGACGGGTATCGAGATGGACTCGTGACTGCCGGGGTAAGATTCCCGGGTTCGCATAGAGATCGTAAGGTGGGCGTGGAATCCGGGGCGAAAAAGCATTCGCTTTGAGCGAAATGTAATTTCTGAATCAAGCACCCCGAATCTCCTCTGTCAGTATCGGGTCCAAATCACCCAGGCTACGATTGTACTGTAGCACCTGCGTGTCAGCATGGCATTGGTAAATGTGTTGCCTAGCGTGAGCGCTCTATCGATACGCCAACGTGAGCGGTACTCGGCACCGCAAACTTTTTCACGCTGATTGCAACCTTTGTCACCTGGGAGTAGCTGGTGAGAGTATGTTGAGCAAGCTGCTCACTGAGTTGCTCAAGTAGTATCCATTCCGTCTCTGCGGCAAGGTTCGCAAACTCCTCACTCAGCGTGGCATAGCAAATCGTCTCTTTCAGGTTTCCGCTCTGGCCGGCCTTTCTAAGGTCGAGAGTGAAATCCGCCGAGAGCAGCAGGCGCTGAGGAAACGCTCGTTCCTCGCCGGTGCAGCCAATGCGGGCATACATCATCAGGTCCGAGATATGTACTGCGTCTGCCATGCTGTTGTAAATCCGCGGTATCACCCCGGGGTGGATTAAAACGTTTTGATATTTAGAAGCTCGGGGTCCACCCAGACGTTTGCATCTCTGTTGAGCTTCTCAAGCAACACCGAAGTGAGTCTGTTTCCAGCTTTCTTCTGCTCCTCGCTCATCAGTTTTGCCATCTGCTCTGCGAACTCCTCTTCTTTTGGTAGCTCTTCTTTTGATAGTTCCACCACGTAGTGGGCGGTCCCAAGCGTCAGGGGTTCTTCGACGCGCGCATGCTCAGGGCTAAGAGCAAACAACTGCTGCTTAATGTCGGGCGAGATGAACAAAGGTCCCTTTGCTGCGGCGAGGGTGCTCAGCTCTGTGCTCTCGACACTAAGTCCGCTTTCCTCGGCTATCTTTTTTATGGAATCACTTTTCTGACTGCTCTGCGCAGCCTCTTTGGCAAGTACTATTGCCTGTTCGGTCTTGTAGTCTTCTACAACTCTGGGCTTAATATCTTCAAGGGCCGGGATAGACGGCTCTTCTACTCTGGTGATTCGAACGATATATGAAGCTCCCTCAAAGGTGGCGAGGTCTATCGCTCCCTGAGGAAGATCTACCGCCTTGTTTACTACCTGCACCGGAATATCCTTTTCCGTTTCTCCGCGACGCAAAACACGACCACTGTCTCGTACTGCGTAGGATGTTCCCTCTGCGAGTTCTTTGAGAGGCTTGGCAGGTTCGCTTTCAGCTTTCGTATAAAACTCATCTGCGGCAGCTCTTGCGTAAATGGGTGCTCGCTCAGCTCTAATCTCTCGCTCGATGTCCCCGCGGACCTGCTCAAGGGGTTTTTGCTTGCTGTCTTTCTTTTCAACCACTTCAATGATGGTGAAGTGATCGTCCGTTTCAATGACGTCGCTGGGTGTATTTGGTTCCAACTCTGCAGCTTTATTGCGGAGAGCGGTATCGAGGTCACTGTATGCAAGCCAGCCGATATCACCGCCGTTCTCGGCACTTGGTTCGTCCTGAGAGAGTTCTCGTGCGAGGTCTTGGAATGGCTCTCCGTTCTTCAGTCGCTCAAGGGCCTTTTTTGCAGACTGCTCAGCGATTTCACTCTGACTGAGGGAACTTGAGACAGAGCTTGCACCCTCATCGCTTTCACCAACGACGAGGTTTTCCAGCGCACTGCCGCTTTTTTTCTTGAATGCTATTTTACGCAGGCGCACTTTCTTGGGTTCAACATAGGCAGACTTCTTCATCTCGTAGGTTTCTGCCAGGTCTTCTTCAGAAACGCTTACTTGGTCTAAGAAGAGCGAGTCCGGAATGCGGGCAAATTCAAACTCAACACCGCGCTGTAACTTATATCGCTCCTTGTTGTTCTCATAAAAGGTCTTAAGCTTCTCTTCGTCACTTGCGTCGACTTTTGCTTTGAAATTCTCGGGTTTGAAGGCCACAAAGGTAAAGGAGGCTTTTCTGTTGGCCCTGAGATACGCTGACATCAGTTCTTCCCGAGTGAGCAGGTTGGCCTGGGCAAGCACGTTTTCAAGCTGCTTTCCAATCACCTGCTGGCGTGTCATTTGCTCGAGTTGCACGCCATTTATGCCCTGGGCTCGGAGAAAAGCCTCATAGCTTGGTTTTGTCATCGGACCCTGGAAAAAGGGGTGTGCTGCAATTTCTTCCTTGATTTGTGCTGTGCCTACGTCCATTCCCAGACGTGAGGCCAGCTGTTCAAGGAGAGCACCGTTGACCAGCTCATCAAGAGCCCGCTGTTTGAGATTGAGCATACCGGCGACCTGATTGTAGTTAGCCCCCAGCTGTTGCCGAAACGCATTCTCCCAGCGATAGACACTACGCTGGAATTCCTGATTCGTTATATCTCTCTCCCCAACTTCGATTACGACGTTCTGTGCGCGGTTCTCCTGGATCATATCCAGGCCAAAAGGAACCATCAGTAGGGCGCAGAAGCCACAGACGATAAATCCCAGGGCTGAAGTCTTTTTTTCACGAAGTGTTTCAAGCATGTGATGATCCCGCTACGAAATATTAGGGCTGTGTGGATATTATCCTTCAACCAGGTGTATAAGTGCATGCGCAGTATATTGCTGGTGACTCCGGGTGACAAGTGCGGGGCCACCTAAAAACGCCTGTAGAATCAGCTCTTTTGCTGATGGTACATTAGCCTGGGTATTGAGAGAGGGGCCTGGGTATCAAGAGAGGCCGGACTACAGGGAGGTCCCCGCCTTCTGTTTCTTAGGATTTGTGTTTTCCAGTATGAACATTGCCAATCAAGAGGTCGAGCTTTGCCCGATCTATGTAAAATTGCCGGCCGAGCACATCGTTTTGGTGATGTTTATCCTCGAGACGTACGAGGACCTGGGTGTCGTACGGACCCTTTCTGCTGAACGCGGTGAGATTGTGATCTTGTCAGTGCCGGACTCCGTCGCACATTGTCGGGCCCTTATAGAAGATTTGAGCAAAACCGTGGCTATCAGGGAGATTCCGCGTCCCGCATCTGTTGCCGGCGACTGGCTGCTAAGCGACATGGAATCAGGCAGCTAAAAAGCGAGTGACACACTAAGCGTCCTCGGAAAGGAGTTTCCTTAGTATTTCGTTGACCATTTCAGGGTTCGCCTTACCCTGTGTTTCCCGCATTACCTGCCCGACAAAAAAGCCAAGCATTTTTTCTTTGCCTTCCCGGAACTGAGCTACCTGCTGTGGGTTTTGTTCCAGCACGCCGCGAATGACGTTGTTGAGTACCTCTGGGTCCGATACCTGGCGCAGCCCTTTGGCCTCGATGATACTGTCCGGAGAGGCGCTGGTTGAGAACATCTCATCAAAAACTGATTTTGCGATTTTGCCCGAAATGACCCCTTCATCAATCAGACGAACCAGCATGGCGAGGTTCTGCGGACTGACCGGGCATTCTTCAATATTGACACCCTCGCGGTTCATACGCCCGTACAGTTCCGTGGTAATCCAGTTGGCGAGAGCGGTCGGATTGTTATGCTCGGAAACCGCCTGATCGTAAAAGCGGGCGATGAGCTTTTCTTCTGAGAGTCGCTCCGCGTAATAGTCGTCCAGCGCATACATGGTTTTAAAGCGGCTGAATACCTGTTCCGGAAGCTCGGGAAGGGAAGAACGGGCTTTGTCGATCCATACCGGGTCGACGACAACCGTTGGCAGGTCCGGGTCCGGAAAATAGCGATAATCCTCAGCGTATTCTTTGGAGCGCATTGGCTTTGTGGCGCTCTTCTGCTCATCCCAGAGGCGAGTTTCCTGAATAACTTTCTCTCCCTGTTCGAGCATCAGGGTCTGACGCTGAATTTCATGTTCGATCGCGCGTTCGACGAAGCGAAAGGAGTTGAGGTTTTTAATCTCGACCTTGGTGCCGAATTCCTCCTGTCCGTAGGGGCGGAGCGAAATGTTTGCGTCACATCGGAGACTGCCGTCTTCCATGTTGCCATCACAAATATCGAGATATCTGACAATCTGTCGTAGCTGGCGCATGTACGCCGCGGCCTCTGCCGGAGTGCGAAGGTCTGGCTCTGAAACTATCTCAACGAGGGGAACCCCGGCTCTATTCAAATCGGCGTACGAAACCGGCTCGGTCTCGCTGTGCGTGCTTTTCCCGGCATCTTCCTCAAGGTGGATCCTGGTAATGCCAATGGTCCGAAGTTCCTCTCCCATGCGGACGGCGAGCCGACCATTGCTGCAAATCGGGTGCTCGTATTGAGAAATCTGGTAGCCTTTCGGAAGATCCGGATAGAAGTAGTGTTTCCGCTCAAAAACGCTTTCGCGATTAATTTCGCACTCCAGCGCTAGACCGATCTTGATCGCATAGTCGACCACACGTCTGTTAAGCACCGGCAGCGCACCGGGCAGCCCCAGCGTAACCGGGTCGCACAGGGTGTTTGCCTCGGCACCGGAGTGTGCAGCAGAGAGCGCAAAAATCTTGCTGTCCGTAGAGAGCTGGGCGTGGACCTCAAGGCCAATAACTGACTCGTAGCTACTCATCTTCTAGAATGCCTGTTGGGTTTTTTCGTTGTTCGCAAAGGTGTTGCTTTGTTCAAGTGCTTTTGCCACTCCGAGTATCTGTCCCTCCTGGAAGGCAGAGCCGATGAGCTGCACGCCAATGGGAAGTCCCGACTTGGTCAGACCGGAAGGAATAGAGATAGCAGGGAGACCGGCCAGATTTACCGGCACCGTAAAGATATCCGTAAGATACATCTCCAACGAAGAAGCGGTTTTTTCGCCGATGCCAAAGGCAGGCGTGGGGGATACCGGTGCGAGTATCACATCGCAATCATTTGCGAAGGCGGCCTTAAAGTCACTGATTACCAGGGTTCGAACCTGTTGTGCTTTTACGTAGTACGCGTCGAAATAACCCGCAGATAAAACATAGGACCCCATCATAATCCTGCGTTTGACCTCGGTGCCAAAGCCTTCGGCTCTCGTCCGACAATACATTTCCTCAAGACTGCTGACGGACTCTGCTCGATGTCCAAAGCGCACACCGTCGTAGCGAGCCAGGTTTGAGGAAGCTTCGGCAAGAACCAGAACATAGTAACTCGCAAGAGCGTGCTCCGTGTGGGGCAGGGAGATGTCGACGAGTTCAGCGCCCAGGTTTTCAAGTGCGGCAATCTGACCTTTTAGATTGGCGTCAATCTCTTCATCAACCGAGAAAGAAAAATACTCTCTCGGGACACCTATTTTCAAACCGGCAAGACCTTCGTCTGCCATACGTTCTATCGACTCGAGATACGAATCGACGGGGACATCCATCGACGTTGCATCAAGCTCGTCTTTACCCGCGATGGCCTGCAGAACGCTGGCGACATCCTCGACGCTTCGACCAAGCGGGCCAATCTGATCAAAGGATGAGGCGTAGGCTACCGCTCCGTAACGGCTGACGCGGCCGTAGGTGGGTTTGAGCCCTACGGCTCCGGTGAAGGCGGCAGGTTGACGGATTGAACCCCCGGTGTCTGTTCCGAGGGAAAAGGGACTCTGACCACTGGATACCGCTACTGCGGAACCACCGCTGGAACCACCAGGAACGCGGTCGAGATCCCAGGGATTCCGAACCGCACCATAGGATGAGCGTTCGGAAGATGAGCCCATGGCAAACTCATCCATGTTGTTCTTTCCAAGAAGAACAGCTCCGTTCTCCTCAAGGCGCTCCAGCACCGTGCAGTTATACGGGGAAATAAAGCCGGAGAGCATTTTGGAGCCACAGGTTGTTTCAATTCCCTCTGAGACCAGCATATCCTTTGCCGAGTAGGGAATGCCGCACAGCATCGGACTGCGGTCTTTTTCTTCAGCAATTCTCTTGTCCGCCGCAGCTGCCGCGGCACGCGCTGATTCAGAAGAGATGGTGATGAAGCTATTCAGGGCTGCGTTCGTCGCCTCAATTCGCTCGATATGGGCGTCGCACAGCTCCAGCGCGCTGAAGTCGCCCCGCAAGAGGCCTTCGCGCATTTCAACGAGTGATAGCGATACGAGCTTGCTCATTAGTACCTTGTGAAATCCTGGTTCAAGTTCATGCCGACGAAAGGAGATGGCTACAGCACCTTGGGTACGCGGAAGCCATTGGAGTTGAAGTCCGGAGCGTTGCTTTCAGTTTGCTCCAGCGTCAATGATTCTCTCACGAGGTCGTCTCTAAATGCGTTTACTGCCCCATGTACATGTGAGGTCGGGCGAACGCCCCGAGTTGAGACGCTCGAAAGGCTGTTCATGTATTCCAGCACCTCGTTAAGGTCCTTCTTTAGCCGGGGGATTTCCTCCTCCGAGACCTCTATCGCCGACAGGCGGGCGACGTGCAGCACTTCTTCGTCTTTCAAACTCACGAGTTAAGGACTCCTACCATTAACGTTTATTTTCCTGGCTTCTCAAACTTGCGCAGGTCTTGACGAGCAGACAACGACGAGAGAACCTAGCATTGATCGCCTGTGATTTCACCCTGTTCTGCGGAAATGAGCCGATATTTCAACAATTTCTCTCGATAAACCGGAGTAAATTGCTGCGGATGAGCAATCTCGAATTGAGGGGCCATTGTTTCAGGATTTCCGGCGCGCTCCGGCAGCTGGACTTCGGGCGGGATTTTGTGTTGCTGAGTTGTTTGGTGGGGTATATTCCGCCCCATTTGAGCGTATCGAAGCGTCAGACCCTGGGAGTAAGCATATGTCTTCGGGCAAAATTCGAGAGGTTACGGGAGGGCAATTTCGCGAGTTGCTGATTCCTCCCTTTCTCATTGTCGGGATAGACGAGGCAGGTCGGGGACCCCTGGCCGGACCGTTGACGGCTGCCGCGGTGGTCCTGCCTCCCTCGTACTCAAACGACTCAATTGTCGACTCGAAGAAGCTCAGTGAGAAAAAGCGAGAAGTTCTTTACGATGAAATCAGCCGCTGTGCGCTGGCCTACGTCATCGTCTCGGTGGATCCCCCGGAGATCGACGAGTGGAATATTCGCGAGGCGACGCGTCGGGGAATGAAGCATGCGGGAGAAAGACTCCTTGAACTTCTCAATGTTTCGAAAGATGCAGCACACTTTCTTATCGACGGGAATATGTCGCTGGCAACAAATGCTCATCAGGAAACGATAATAAAGGGAGACCAGAAAATACGATCGATTGCAGCGGCATCGATTCTCGCAAAGGTCTCTCGAGATCGACAGATGCTTGCATACGAGGAGCAGTTTCCGGGGTATGAATTTGCCAGGCACAAGGGCTACCCGACCAGTTTGCATTTTGAGCGGCTGCGCGAACTCGGGCCAACACCTATTCATCGCTACTCTTTTGCTCCGGTCAGGGCGGCGGCAGAACAAACTCGATAGTGTCAGCCGCGACCTTGCGTCTGACTGATTCCATGTTTCAGCGAACTATCGTCGGAGCGCGAGGGGAGGATGTTGCCTGCCGATACATCAAGAAAAAAGGTATGCAGATTCTTTGTCGAAACTGGCGCCATGCAATCGGTGAGCTGGATATTCTCGCTATCGACGGAAAGGAACTCGTCGCAGTGGAAGTGAAAACGCGAATACACTCTTCACTTGCCGAACGTCATCTCTTTGATGCGATTACAGCAGGAAAACAGCGCAAATTGAGGATGTTGATAGAATTGTATTACCTGCAAAATCAAAGAGTTTTGGGCCCTTGCGTTATGCGAATAGATGGTATTGGTGTGTTATTGTCGCCCGCGCGCTTTCGTCGACCAAAGATTCAGCATCTGCGAAATATTTGTTAGTGATATACAGGAGTTAAAAAACAAGCCCCAAAAAAACTGCTCAGTCGCAAAAATATTTCACAAAACTGATTTTACTTGTGGTAGCGTTTTGGAAAGGAGTTGGGGAGGTCAGCCACTGACACGAGGTGCGCACCCATTACGCTTCGACTGCCGGCAAGCCGTCGTTTACAATGATACTAGAGACGAACGGTTTCGCCTGGCGCGTATAAGCCGTAGACGCTTATGTCCCAGGGAACGCGCAACGCTCTGTGCTCACTTCCATCGATTCGAACGCTCATCTGCTTTACGCTTGAGCGCACTAAAACTCAGTCGCAGTAACCCCCTGTAAGAGCTTGTCTCTTTCAGAAAGCGGTTGCGGGTTGAGGATGTAGATCATCAGCGGCGTTTTAGTAGAGCAGAGCTTCAACTGTCCATCCTTTTGACGTTCGAATCGTCTCCCCGCTCCTTGTCTCTAGCTTTTTCTTGTCTCTAGCTTTTCCCTGTCTCTAGCTCTTTCCTGTTTCTGCCCCTTGTTTTTCCTACGCAGTGTTCCTACGCAGTGTTCTTACTCCGGGTATCTACTCTGGGTTTTTGGTCTGGCTTTCTCGGACGGACGTCTGCGCCGGTTTTTTTAACCGGCGAGTCCTTGCTTCTTCTATATACGCCAGCCAATCAGCTGAGGGGGCACAGCGTCTCGTGAATTTATCCGAGTTTACCTGCTCCGTAGCAGCACATGACGAAAAGTCCCAGGCAGAAAAGTGAAATCAATGCGTTGGAGTTGTAGAAGTAAATAGAACCTCCCAGGGCTCCCGCGGTAAACAATAGATACGATTTAGTCATTTTAATTTCCTTCTCTGCTACTTTACGTTCATTCCCCATCATTCCGGCAAAGTTCATCGTGGAGTCTGGCCCCTGATTATCTGCCGTAGCGGTGTGCGATCGAAAGCTCTGGAATCGGTCCTCCGCCTCACAAGTGTTATGAAGCTCTTCTTTCGGCGTGTATCCTTGTATGCCACTTGCTCTGCTATCCCCCAGCTTCGCTAGTGTAGGTATCTAAAATCGCAAGAGATTTTCTCTGGGGGTCACGGCGATACCGTGGGCGCCCATATCAATAGCAGGAGGATTACTCGAGGTGTTAGGGAAGGAGAGTGTTGAGCGATGAGCAATCAAAAATCAGTGTTAATTGAAGTGGCGGACGTTTTCACATTCGCGTCTATCTGTGCCGGTGTAGTGTTGACCGCGACCTTTTTTGCGCTCACCTTCGTGGTGTAATCTTTCCTGACGAGAATCGCGCCAATGGTGCATTCGCAGCAATCCGCTCGCTTTTTGTCGTGTCGGGTTTCCAGGAAAAATCGAAGTTTTCCACCATTTCTTTGATCCTGGCTCTTCTCCCACGGGCTCTTCTCCTACGGGCTTTTCTCGGGCCCGGTTTCTCTCATACATGAGCATCCTGATTTTTGAGCATAGGAAACCTTTTCCTGCCTTTCTGCGATCACTTGCAGGAGGTCATCATGAAATTCTCAATTTTACTGTTACTTTTTGCTGTATCCTGTGGCCTGACGCCCTTTTGCGAGCGAGCCATGGCTGAAATCTGGTTGTGTGAGTATACCGGGACTGACGGACAGTGGTTTACGACGAATCCCGTGAACTCTGACGCACAGACCTGTACTCCGAGATTTGAAATCGGAGCCCGAAGATTTACTACTCTCAGGTTTCCTCCTCCCAAAAAAAGCGAGAAAAAAGACCACGAATCATTGAGCAGGGAAGGGGATGCGCCCGAGCAGAAAGACGTTCTTGCTTCGGAGCAGGAAAACCAAAGAGCGAAGCTGCTCGTCGATTGGAAGGCCTCTGAACTGCGCCCCCCGCGAAAGCGAAGAGGCGGAATTTATGCGAGCACCTGGTGTCGCATAGAAGGCTTCGTGCTTGGGGAGGTTCCTCGTCTGGTCAGGATTCAGATCCGCCGGGGTGGCGCAACAATTGACGAAGTGACCTCTTTTTTGCGTAGCTCCCGATCCCGGAGTGACTGGAAGGCGAGACTGAAGGGCAGCTGTCGAAACATCCAGGTGCGGGCCCTTCCTGCAGATTGAGCACCCTGGGGAACAAAATCAGGGCGCCGAAAAACGCTGCTTTCTCGACAAGCCCTAAAAACTAATCGAGATTTCCCTTACCGGCGAAACGCGTTATTCTCCCTCCCGTGCCCTGAGTGACGTGCGGCTGATTCTGTTTTGCGTCCGCTCATACGAGTGAGCGCAGGCTTCGATGAGAGTGTTGGATAAAAATAGTGTATGAATAACTCCGTTGAAAATAGCGGCTTTGTCCTCTGGTTTACCGGACTGCCGTCCTCCGGAAAGACTACCCTTGCTCGGGCCCTGCAAGCTCGTTTATCGAGCAGTGCGCGTTCGACGGAGCATTTGGATGGTGATCAGGTGCGTGCACACTTTCCCAGTCTTGGTTTTGACCGGGAGTCCCGTGAGAGACACATTC
>JAUIMJ010000417.1 GCA_030433295.1 bacterium
CCACAGACACGCACCTGTCTTCCCAGGGCATCCCACCAGAATGTGAGAGAAACACCCGGATTGCTTTTTATTGCACGCGACTTTGCTGAGTTTGTGTAGGAGGTGAAAATGAAACCTCGATTGTCGTATCTTTTCAGATCGACAAAGCGCGCCTGCACCTCTCCCCCTGCTTCCCGGGTTGAGAGACACATAGCGGTTGGATGTCTGATAGCATCGCATTCACGGGCCGACTGATACCACTGTTGAAATACAAGCCCGGGCTCTGAATGGTTTGAGCAAATCATACTAGAAAGCCTAACTTCTTCGCTTTATTCCATGCCACAGGAAATCACTCTGAGCAGGCAGCGTTTCTCACCCGGCGATACCGAAGCTACAAACCACATGAATTTCCGACCAAGAGCTTGCGTAAATTAGCAATTGCTGCTAATCTCCGCTCATTAATTCAAGAATGTATAGGATACGTAGTCCTGCCACTGAATTTTTCCTTCCTCTGTACTGCTTTCAATTCTGTGAGTTTCCAGGGCGTTGCGGCTTTTTAGTGGGCGAGTTAGTGCTCGCGGATTACTCTACTTTAAGCCCATGTCTCAAACACTTTTTTCTGACCTCAACCTCGTTGAGCCGATCCTCCGTGCCCTCAAAGAAGAGGGCTATGATGCACCAACACCCATACAAGCCGGGGCAATCCCACACCTCCTCGAGGGAGGAGACCTCCTGGGCTGTGCCCAGACGGGAACGGGAAAAACGGCAGCCTTTGCCATACCCATGATTCAACGCCTGATTAGTCAGGGCCAACGCGCAAATAAGCGACGTGCTCGAGCACTTGTGCTTACTCCAACGCGAGAACTTGCTCTGCAAATTTTTGATAGCTTTAAAAACTACGCAAGACATACAAAGCTTCGCACCGCGGTGATCTACGGTGGCGTCGGTCATCTGCCACAAATTAAAGCAGTTTCGCAGGGAGTCGATGTCCTCATTGCAACCCCGGGGAGACTTCTGGACCTTCTTAGCCAACAGCACATTCGGCTTGATGCTCTCGAGATCCTCACACTGGATGAAGCAGATCGCATGCTGGATATGGGATTTATCAGAGATGTGCGAAAGATATTGGCGGCAGTACCCAGTGAGCGACAAACGCTGTTCTTCAGCGCGACCATGCCCAATGAAGTAGCCTCACTTGCCGATACGATTCTCTCAAATCCCAAGAAAGTTAAAGTTAATCCTGTCTCATCAACTGCTGACATGATTGATGACCACGTTCTTTTCGTAGAAAGGAACAATAAGCGCGATTTGCTGCTTGAGGTATTGAACAAAAAGGGAATGGATAAGGTTCTCGTCTTTACCAGAACAAAGCATAGAGCGAATCGGCTTGCTGAGTTCTTCACCAAGAAGAGAATCCCCTCAGAGGCCATACATGGCAATAAGTCACAGAACGCCCGTCAGCGTGCGCTGCAAGAGTTCACTGACGGGAAAGTTAAAGTTCTCATTGCAACCGATATCGTGGCTCGAGGAATCGACGTTGACGGAATCTCTCACGTAATCAACTTCGAGCTTCCAAACGAACCTGAAAGTTATGTGCATCGCATCGGTCGAACGGCGCGTGCCGGAACCAGCGGAACCGCTATTTCCTTTTGTGATCGCGATGAAACCGGGGATCTCTGCGCAATTGAGAAGATACTAAAGCGCAAGATTGCGGTTGATACCGAGCACGAGTTTCATGCAGCGCACATTGAGAAACTTCGGGATCAGAGCGGCCCTTCTTCACGAACAAGCCGTGGAAGAACACGAGGTGGCAACTCTCAGGGTCGCCGCTCCGCTCGAAGTGGCGGAAACGGCAGACGTCAGAGCAATGGTCGGGGAAGAAATTCGCAAAAGGCGAATCAGGGTAATCGAAGTCAGGGCAATCGAAGTCAGGGTGCCAGAGGCGGTGCTCAGAATCGACGCCGGGGTGCTTCTAATCGCGGCGCTGCTCAGCAACAGCAGGCAAACGCCTGATAGATCTGCTTAGAGTGGGAGACAGTCTGCGGAATGACAGTCTGCGGAATGACAGTCTGCGGAATGACAGTCTTCCGCTCTACGCCTTTGCCTGAGAATCTCTTCGCTGGCACTCATCGAGAAACCAGGAAACAAATGCCCTGGCTCGCGGAAGGAAGCTCGGCAGGTAGAGGCACTCTTCTTTTGTGTGGGCCCCTTCCCCATGGGGGCCCAGACCGTCAATGCAGGGGATTCCCACACTGCCAACATCATTGGCATTACTGATGCCACCGGAAACGTAGGACAAACGAGAAAAGTCGATACCGACCCTTTTTCCCGATGATACATACTCTTCGAGAAGGGCGAGACTTTCCTCGCTTTCCTCAAGCGGCGGCACAGAACCCTCTTCCCTGAGCTCTACTCGAATGCCGTCCTCTGCAGGCTGACTACATATCTCTGACACCCTCTCGACCGCGGCCCGAAAGGACGCCTTGTCCTCAGCCCGTAACTCAAAGCAGGCCTCAGCATAGTCAGCAACCACATTGGAGACGGTTCCGCCGGATATCTTACC
>JAUIMJ010000099.1 GCA_030433295.1 bacterium
CAGAGGAAAATGTTGGCTCTACGTTCTGGTTGAAGCTACCGGCGGTAGAGATCGAATGCTCCAGCGCAGAGGATCTCGAGGATGAGGACGGCCATATTATCGCACAGGGTAATGGCGAAAACATACTGCTCATTGATCATGAGATTGAAACCAGCAAGATGATTCGCACCTATCTCGTTGAACATGGTTTTAACGTGTTTCAGGCAGTTTCGGGGGCCGAGGTCATGAAGGTTCTGAGAGAGCAGAAAATCGACCTCGCGGTAGTTGAAAATGATTTGCCCGACCTACCTGGTGAGGAGATGGTAGCGGCGATCCGTGCGACGCCAAGCGCGATCAACATTCCGATTATTCTCTTGAGCGCGAAGGCATTTGTATTTGATATAGAGCGCTTTCTGAAACTCGGTGTAGACCGTTGTCTTTCTAAACCGGTTGCTTTGAGTGAACTGGCGCTGAATGTTCGTCGTTTGGTCGATGAGAACAGAAACCTCGGGCAAGAACCCATGCATCCCCATTAGGAAATGCCCACAAACATTGTCTATGGGCAATCCTGAACGGGGTATGGGAAAAGACCTTGTTTGCCCGAGGAATTCTTACGCGCTGCCTGGAATTCTATCGCGCGTCCTGCGAGCTACAGCATTAATTACACCGTGATATCGAGGCCGTCCAAAAGAAGGCGAGGGGCACGGTGTGTCTCTTTATGAGTGTGCTGCCGCGAATTGTCTTCCTTCTCTTTTTCAGCAGAGAATTGCACTGCGTCCTCTTCGAGGACATCGCGGATTACTTCTGTGAACTGCTCCTGAGCTGAATTTGTCTTAGCTCGTCTGCGGGTTTTAGCCGAAATGCGAGTCTCTCTCTCGCCAAGGGTAGGTATCATCATGAGCGATTTCTAGCATCCTGCTAGCCTCCTAAGTATCCTAGAGCGAATAGCGTATGTGCTATTGGCCTAATAATATTAACTACTTAGTGGATGTGTGCGATCCATTGCACTTCTAAATATGTACGCCTACTTAGAGTATCGACAGATAACTCGGAAATCTTAAATCGGGCTTGCACACCTCAAGGAACGCTATGGATTTGACGATATAGTAAGAAGGTACAATACGGTTATAAAGGTACATTTTTAAAGGACGGTTTTAGCGCACCGTTGTAAAGGGAGATAAGGTTTTGCAGACAGATACCGCAATTTTTACTGCATACGAAGAACACAAGCACTCCGACGCCTCGGAGCCGGAAAAGAATCTGATGCGCGCGATTCTGCGAAGCGCGATGGATGATATGAGAAAGCGAGGCGAAGCATACCGAGATGCGAAACGCTACCTTATGAGTGACGAAGATTACTACGTGTTTTCTTTCATCAGCGTCTGCTACCATCTCGATCTCTGCCCCAGAACCATACGTACGGTGTTGGGACTCGTCGGCAACCGCGATTCGATTTTGGCAGCATAGCGCGTTACGCTGCCCGGGCACTTGACTGCCGGGAATGACTGGCAACTTCCTGATTTCTGCTGTGTTGTCGCAGTATACGTGCCATTTCGCCCATGCGGGCATGTGTATCATCGAGTGTAGAGCTTTCATTCTTACCCTGCTTCATAAAGGCAAGGAGTGTCTCTTCCAGGCGGGCTCCTGCACCTTCCAGGTATTCCCGGCGACCACTTAATAATCCAAGTTGTTTCTCTTCTTCTCTTTCCTGCATAAAGGTAACGAGTTCTGTAGCAATTTCCCGCTGCGAATGATTGGACACGGTATCCGCAAGTCTGGAGAGCGAAGACGATATATCTATAGCCGGGAAGATACCTCGCTCAGCGAGGCTCCTACGCAGGATAATATGTCCGTCACACAGCCCTTTTACTTCTTCGACCATGGGATCTTCGTCGAGTTCCCCGCTGACAAGGAGGGTATAAAACGCAGTGATGGTGCCCGTGCCGTTTGTTCCCGCACGCTCGATAAGCTCAGGCAGCGCTGAGTATACCGAGGAAGGGTAACCACGTCGTACGGGAAGTTCTCCGGCAGCAAGTCCAATTTCACGAAGTGAGCGAAGCAGGCGAGTTAGCGAATCTACAAGAAGCAGCACATGTTTACCTTTATCGCGATGAAACTCCGCGACTCGCATCGCCGTTTCCACAGCCTCCGCTCGTACGATGGCCGGTTCTGCGCTTGTTGATGCCACGACGACGGTCTTTTCTCTTGTGGCGGCATCGAGGTCCCTGAAATACAATTCACTCACTTCTCGACGCCGTTCACCAACCAGCGCAAAGATGACGACATCTGCGTCACTTGAGGACGCAAGACTCTGAAGAAGGCTCGATTTCCCGACGCCGGGTTCTGCAAAAACCGCCAATCGCTGACCGCGCGCAAGGGGTGTAAAGCAGTCAAGGGTTCTTATGCCGCTTGTCATACGCTGGTTTAGAATAGTGTTCGGAGCAACCAGGCATGGCGTTGCTTCGGGAAGTTCAGTGCTATCTACGGTCGGCCTGTTTTCAACGCCATCTAAGCCACGCCCGAATGCATCGATGAGCGATCCGGTGGCAAAAGCGCCATGATTCCGGTGCATACGGGTGCCGCTCGCGCGGACCTCTGCACCTGGGAGAATCGCATTTGTGTGCCCAAGTGGACTCAGGGAGAAGAGGTCGTCTCTAAAGGAAACCACCCGTGCAAGCATCGGCTCACTGCGATGTCGCGTGCTGATCGAAACGAAGTCTCCGACGGCAACACCAAGCAGGTTGGCTTTTACAATCGGACCCAGGACCTCCCGCACGCGCCCGCACACCGACACTCTCTTGCCGGCAATAGTTCGCAATACCTTGTCCTCAGGGCAAATCATTGAGACGCTCTTTCAGTTGTGACAGGTGGGTCCACATGTCCAGCTCCATGGTGATGTGATTTGTTTTAACTCGAGCGGAACCTGCTTCGAGTTCGGGATCTGCGCAAATCGCATATTCAAGCGCCGGCAGTTTGCTTGCCTTAAACCTCTCCATGCTGGCTTTAACGCCAGCAACCTCAGATTTAGAAACAAAGATCTGCACAGGTCGTGGGTTTGGAAACATTCTCATCGCTTCCTCAACCCGCTTTGCAAGTGCCTCGGGATACATGTCTATGCTGATTCCTACGATCTCTTCCGCCAGCGTGAGCGCGACTCGCATGATCTCACTTTGCAGCTGCTCACGGCTGCGTGCGTAGAGGCTCTCAAGGTGGGAGACATTTTCAAATACGGAATTCCGCGCCTGCACAAAGCCTTTTTGCGCTGCTTCACGCTCGACTCGTGCGGCGTTCGCTTTTGCCTCATTACGTATCTCCGTCGCTTCTTCTCTTGCGAGATGCAGGATTTTCCTAGCGGTGGAAACCGTCTCGAGCAAGTTTTCGTTTTCACTGCTCGCTCTTGTTTTTAGCTCAACGATGTTTGTCTGGGTTTCTGTCATCTTTCTTCGTTTTCCCGCGCGGCCCCAAACTACAGGGTCGGATGATACAGCCCCGGATGGCACAGGCGGGTGATGACGTGCCGCCTGTGGCCCTCTCTGAGTAATGGTACGGTCCGTCCAGGTATCTCGACGGATAACTTCTAAGTGGGTAATCGCAGGAAGCGAAGAATTTGTTGCCTGAAAAATGAATAAAATTGCAGGGCAGGAGAAACCCGCAGCAATATGCTCGTTGTCAGATACGTAAGCATCCCGATAAGGACATGAAACAAGAGCGTGAACATAATGTGAAATTCGGAGAATATCGGACATCTTCCTATCACGAAGATCATGCAGAGAGAGCAGAGGATGGAAAGAAGAATGTCGTAGAGCGTCCGACGCAGGGGAAGTGCGACAGAGATACGCGGTAGCAAAAGCAGAAGCACGTAGAAATTAAAAAATGAGGCCAGGCTGCCGGATAGAGCAAGACCGATATGCCCAAACTCAAAAACCGGGAGATAGGACTGACACAAAGTGATTATTTGCGCCGCACTGCTGGTATCACTCGCAAGCGGGGAACCCATAAAGCAAATTGCCATGATCAGGTTTATTGCAATGCTCACACAGGCAACAATCGCGGGAATCAGCGTATTCTTTTTCGCAAGATAGCAGCGCACGAGAATAGCGTGACAGCTAATGGACCATAGCCCAACGGCAAAGCCACATAAGGCAGTGGCGGTATGAACAAGGTCGGCCTGACTAAAAGAACCCCGGAAGTAAATGGTTTGAGCGAGAGGTGTGGCGAGAACAATCAAACCTGCGGATGCAGGTATTGTGATATAGCTAACCCAGGAGAAGGCGCGTTCAAGATTCTCGGTGAAATTTTTTTCCTCCCCGTTCGCGGCGGCTCTTGAGAGGGCCGGGAGCAAGGCAGTGCCAACAGCGATTGAAAATACACCGAGCGGGAATTGAAATAAGCGATCGGCATAATAGAGCCAGGAAACACTACCTTCGCGCAGGAGGGAGGCGAGTACGGTATTGATAAACACCATAAGCTGATACACAGAGGCACTTATCACCGAAGGAAGCATCAGGCGGCATAGTCTTTTTACGACTGGCGAACCGGCGGGATTGCTAAAGCGAATGGAGAAGCCGTATTTCCTGAGAACGATTATCTGTGGGATGAGAGCAATCAACCCCCCAAACAACACCCCATACGCAAGAACCAGGATTCCTGGTTCAAAACTGTTTCCAAAGAGAAGAATCGCTAGAATCAAACAGATGTTCAGGAGGGCCGGTGCTGCAGCGGGCCATGCAAATTCTCCAAGCGTGTTTAGGACGCCTGAGGCAAGGGCGAGGGTGCTCACGAGAATCACGTAGGGAAACATGATGACCAGCAGGGTACTGGCCAGTTCAAACTTCGCCGCCTGTGTGATAAACCCCGGGGCAAATAAAGCCGTTATGGGATCGGCAAAAAGTATCCCGAGAACCGTAAGAGCGACCGTTAGGACAAAGGTAAAGGTGGCAACTCGCCGGAGCGCATCGACAGCATCTTCATGAGATTTAGCTATCTCCTCGCTGAACAGAGGTACGAAGGCCGTGGCAAGAGAACCTTCCGCCACCAGCCTGCGAAGAAGATTGGGTATCTTAAAGGCTACAAAAAATGCGTCTGTGGCGAAGCCTGCACCGAAAAAGAAGGCGATGGTCATATCGCGAACCATACCCAGAAGGCGACTCGCGAGGGTCATCACCGCCACGACACCGCTGGCTTTTGCCAGACCGGTGGCTTTTGCCTTTTTCCGCTCTGTCGTAGCGCTTTTTTCAGCTGAATTTGTCAAAATAACCAGAAATATCCCGGAGGAACATCAGCACAAACGAAGATGACCTCAAGCAAACACAGAACGGGTGGTCGATATACGCTTAACCCGGTATGAGGCCTGGATTCACCCATACCAGCAATCCGAACGGAATATATTGTGCATTCCGAATCCTTACGCAAATTATCCCAGGTTCGCTCACAATGTAATTGTTTCCCAATAGCGTGCCCAGCGGAAAGGCAGAATACATGCGTAAAATGGTAGACAATAGGCTCGGCATGGCTTAGTTCGGTGCCTGGCGTGTCCAGGCAAAGACGACGAAAACGATGTGTGGACTGAAATACTATGGTAGATTAGTCGGTAAATGCTAAATAACTGCAAATATCGTCCCCATTGTCGGACAATTTCATGTATAATCGTAGCCACAATTTTGGACTGTCGCTCACTTTGAGGTAAAGGGCGCCTTAAGTAAAAAGCCTTATTTTGTTTTGGGCTTAAGTCGACGAGATCTCAGGACGACGTTACCTGGGCGTTTCATATTGCTGCTGCTTTGATTAGGTTTGGACGGGTGGTGTTTCTGACCTGTTTAATACTCATCTAAGCTATTGAAACGCTTATGCTGTCGTGCTAGTAAACGGCAGCAATAAAAATATACGCACCCCTGAGCATTCTTGGTGCTCAGAGCGGATATGCCAAAAGCACGCTGCGAATACACCAAAATCGCAAGTGCAGGCACGCTTCCTATCCTTACTCCCTGGTGTTGCTCCCTTGAGGTTTTTTTCCTCTGAGGGCGTCTTCCATTAAGCCTGCTGGAGTGGATTGGAGAAGATCGAAAAGCGAAGACATCGTTCAATGCTATGGATTGTGCATTCCTCCGTCGCTTCCGACGAGAGACAGTGCAGAGACTCCTACGCAAAAACTCGCGAATCGAAATGCGTGCATCGGGCACTATCTCGCAATGGGAGATGAGGACGTGTCACAGATTCAGGCTTTGTCGCGGAGGCGAGAAGGTCGGTTGATTAAGGACTGACTCGGACTTGCTCGGGGGAAAGGAATAACCAAGAATTGAGTAATATTTAATCGTGGAAGGTACAACAGAAAGCATTAGCACTGTCGCCGCTGATTCTAACAGCAGTGATCTAGAAGAAACCCCGAAAGCAGTCGCATCGCCAGAGGCTAAAGAAGCCAGTGCGCCGGCAAACAACGCAGCTGACC
Source organism: bacterium (assembly GCA_030433295.1). Taxonomy (GTDB): domain Bacteria; phylum Bdellovibrionota_C; class UBA2361; order SZUA-149; family SZUA-149; genus JAUIMJ01. The sequence continues at coordinate 6,425 of JAUIMJ010000099.1, forward strand.
CGGAAAAACCCGAAGAAGTAGCCAGTGGACGTGTGGAGCGTATTCCTGCGGAATACCGCGAACTAACGCCACGTGAGCCGGTCGAAATCAATCTCAGAACTCTTCTTGAGGCGGGAGTACACTTTGGGCATCAGACAGCCCGTTGGAATCCCAAGATGGCTCCGTTCATTCATGGGTCGAGAAATGGGATCCATATTGTAAATCTGCCCAAAACAGTTACCAGCTGGCAGGTTGCTCGAGAAGCAATCAAACAGGTTGCTGCACGGGGTGGTTCGGTCCTTTTTGTCGGAACGAAGAAGCAGGCGCAGGACCCCATTGTAGAAGAAGCCCGACGCTCCGGATCCTATTACGTCTCCCGTCGTTGGTTGGGCGGTATGCTTACGAACTTCCAAACTATTCGCAAAAGCATCGCTCGTATGAATAAGCTGGAAGAGGTGCTCGCCGAAGAGGAAAAGCTCAGTGAGGAGGGTTCAAGTCTCCGCTTCACAAAGAAGGAGCGTCTGATGATGTCCCGCGAGCGAGATAAACTTTACTTCTCGCTTGGTGGTATCAGAGACATGTACTCCATTCCTCAACTTATGTTTGTCGTGGATATCAAAAGAGAAGATATCGCTATCAAGGAAGCACAGCGTCTTGATATTCCGGTTATTGCATTGGTTGATACCAATTGTAACCCGTCAGCAGTTCAGCATGCGATTCCATCAAACGATGATGGGACACGTGCAATTCGCCTTTTCTGTAGCGCCGTCGCAGATGCGATTGCTGAAGGGAAGAAGGTGTTTGCTGAGCGAGGACCAGCCAATAAGGCGGAGGCGACCGTTTCCAGCTCTCGTCGTGGCGGCGGTAAGAAGAGCGCGAAACAGAAGCCTAAAGCTGAGCCGGTTGAAGCTGCTGATGCCGGTGCCGAGGAAAAAAAGGCGGAAAGTGCCGAATCCAAGCCGGCCGAAGCTGAAAGCGCTCAGGACGCCCCAGCGTCGTAGAGGACGAACTCAGCCCTTTCTCATCATGCGAGGAAGGGCTGAGCGTGCATGCATTCATAGGCGATGGCGGTCGCCATCGCTTCGTGTAGGGCGGGTAGTTTTTACGATATGCCCGCTACATTGTTGAAACACTTCAATATAGAGAACAGAAAGCAATGACCCAGATATCTGCGCAGATGGTAAAAGAGCTCCGTGAAATGACCGGGGCTGGCATGATGGATTGTAAAAAGGCACTTACCGAGTGTGGCGGAAGCATTGATGATGCCGTTCAGTTCCTGAGAAAGAAGGGCTTGAAAAGCGTTGAGAAGCGCGCCGGTAAAGTAGCTGCGGAAGGAGTTGTCTATTCGTACATTCACGCGGGTGGTCGCATCGGCGTAATGCTCGAAATGAACTGTGAGACCGACTTCGTTGCTCGCGGAGAGGATTTCGAGAATCTTGCGAAAGAAATCGCGATGCACATCGCATGGTCGAATCCACTCTATGTCTCCCGTGAGGAAGTTCCTCAGGCTGTTATCGACAAGGAGCTCGATGTGTTCCGTTCACAGCTTAAGCCGGCCCAGGAGAAAATGGCAGACAAGATTCTCGCCGGAAAGTTGGAAAAGTATTACGAGGGCGTATGTCTGCTGGAGCAATTCGACGCGAAAGATGCTTCCGCTAAGAAGCGAATTGCCGATCTTATAAGCGACGTTAGTGCAAAAATCGGTGAAAAGATCGTGCTTCGTCGTTTCTCCCGATACGAAGTCGGCGAGGGAATTGAGAAGGTTGTGGTCGACTACGCTGAGGAAGTAGCGCAAGCGGCTGCCAGCGCTTAGTTCATCTCTCACATACCATTATCCGCGCATTAGGGAGTATCGTACTGACTGATGCGCGGGTATCATTCCATGAATGGGCACACCTATACGACAAGGAGAGCGAACGGTAATGTATAAGCGCGTACTATTAAAACTGAGTGGCGAAGTACTCGCTGGTGACCAGCCCTTTGGCGTAGAGCCGCCCGTTCTCGATAGAATTGCTACTGAAATCTCTGAAGCCAAGTCTCATGGCACCGAAATAGGTATCGTCCTCGGTGGCGGTAATATTTTTCGCGGGGTACAGGTCGCCGCTGCCGGCATGGATCGTGTCTCCGGCGATTATATGGGTATGCTGGCTACGGTTATTAACTCCCTGGCGATGCAGGACGCGCTCGAGCGCAAAGGGGTTATGACCAGGGTTATGTCCGCAATTGCAATGAATGAGATTGCCGAGCCGTTTATCACCCGTCGGGCTAAGCGACATCTTGAAAAAGGGCGTGTGGTAATCTTTGCCTGTGGCACTGGAAATCCATACTTCACCACTGATACTGCCGCGGCTTTGAGAGCCAAGGAGATTAACGCGGATGTCATCTTGAAGGGAACCAAGGTAGACGGTGTCTACGATAAGGACCCGATGAAAGACAGTTCTGCAAAAATGTTTAAGAATGTTGCGTATATCGAGGCTCTCAAGCGTGGCTTGCGGGTAATGGACGCAACGGCTATTTCCCTGTGTATGGAAGAGGATATTCCGATCAGGGTATTTAACATCAACAAGCCGGGCAACATCGTTAAAGTAGTCGATGGTGAGCCAGTCGGAACGCTGGTGACAGAAGAGGGTCTGGATAGTAGCTTGGCAGAGATGGGTGATTAGCAGTAGCCTGATGTTGATGAGAGCCAGGACCGCAGCTGCCAAACCTTTTCGAAAACGATAATTCTGTTCTTAACCAAATGGAGCGAGCTTAATGACACCGGAAAGTATCGAAGAAGTGTTGCTCGAACACGAAGAGCAATGTGCGAAGGCGGTCGCGTCTTTCAAGAAGGACCTCCAGAAGATGCGTACCGGGCGTGCATCAACAAGTCTGCTCGAAGGTGTCATGGTTGACTACTACGGTGCGCGAACTGCCCTGAGTCATCTTGGGCAGGTGAGTGTTCCTGAGCCAAGACTTATTATGGTTCAGGTTTTCGACACCGGAGCCGTTGAGTCGATTGAAAAGGCGATTATCGGTTCCGACCTGGGGTTCAATCCCAGTCGCGACGGAAACACTCTTCGCATAAACGTACCACCTCTCACTGAAGAAAGTCGGAAGGAAATCGTTCGACATCTGCATAAAGCAGCAGAGGACATCAGAATCTCTGTCCGCAACCATCGACGAGATGCTAATGACAGCGTAAAAAAGATGGAGAAAGAAGGTATCGTGCCTAAGGACGACGTCAAAAGGTCTCTTGATAAAATCCAAAAGCAAACCGACGATTTCATCAAGGCAATTGACGAGATGCTCGAAGCCAAAGAAGAAGAGTGCATGGTAGTCTAGTGTCTGCTGACTCACCAAAAGATTCTACGCTGGAACGCGGCCCCCAATCCATCTCCTCTAAACCGGCAACGGCTGTCCGTTCGGACCTGCCTGAACACGTCGCCATCATCATGGATGGAAATGGGCGCTGGGCTAAAGAGCGGGGTAAGGAACGACTGGAAGGACATAAGGCCGGAACCAAAGCGGTGCGGGCTGTCACTGAAGCCTGTCGGGAGAAAGGAATCCGTTATCTTACGTTGTTTAGCTTTTCGACGGAAAATTGGAATCGTTCGGAGAGTGAAGTGAGCGGGTTGATGAGCCTGTTCACTAAGAACCTGAACGACGAGTTGTCTACGCTTTTGAAGAATGATGTGAGATTGCGAGCTATCGGTGATCTCAGCAGGCTCCCTGCGACAGTCAGAAAAGCTCTGAATATCACCATCAAGCGCACCGAAAAAAACAACGGACTCGATTTGATACTGGCTGTGAGCTATGGCGGTAGAGAAGAGATTGTTGCTGCGGCAAAAAGCATCGCTACGCGAGTGCAGTCGGGAGCGCTAAAAGTCGACGACATTACCGTTGATGAATTTGCGTCCTCGCTCTGGAGCGGTGACATACCGGATCCTGATCTTCTTATTCGTACAAGCGGTGAGATGCGTATTTCTAATTTCCTGTTGTGGCAACTCGCCTACGCCGAAATTCTCGTCACTCCCGAACTCTGGCCGGATTTTGACAAAGAAATATTCGATCGATGCCTGGAGCAATATGCAACACGAGAGAGGCGTTTTGGCTTGACATCAGAACAGCTCGCCCGGGTTTCACAGGCGTAGGGCAGTTAATGTCTTCGGGGCGAACTCCCCCGTCGCGATGCTGCATTTCTGAAGTCATATGAGGTCCGCGAAGGTGACTACGGTGGTGTAGTGGGAACATTGTAAACTCGGCGCAGGTATTGGGAGCGAAAATCGATGCTTAAAACGAGGATTCTTACGGCCGCTTGTGTCGCACCCCCGGTCGTCGCGATCATTCTTTGGGGCGGGGCTTTGCGGCACCTTCTGTGTCTGCTGATACCCTTGATAGGTGGCTTTGAGCTGTATCGCGCCGCGACGGGATTTACTCTGCCACGCTGTCTGCAGCTCACGGTTCTCAGCTTTCTCTTACCGCTGGGCTATCTTACCTATGAATTTTCCGGCTTCTTCGCGGGATTGCTTCTCGCTTGTATTTTGTTGTTCTGCTTCTTTGTGATTACTATCGAAGCGGATGTACATGAGAGAGATTTTCAACGCGTACTTCCACAGACAGTTCTCAGTTTCATGTACATCGGTGTCTTCGGAAGTGTGCCAGTAATGGTTTCGTACCATCTCGACGGCTTTTACTTACTCTGGGTTCTACTGATAGTGATAGCTTGTGACACGGCAGCGTATTTCGGGGGCAGCCTGATTGGCGGACCAAAGTTTGCGCCTCGAATCTCCCCTAAAAAGACCCAGAGCGGAGCAGTATGCGGTTTGCTCGGTGGCGCATTGATAGCGGTGCTCTGCGGACGATATTTCGATTTTGATTACTCGGTGTTTCAGCTTCTCACCTACGGGATCCTCGCTAGCGTGCTTTCGATTTTTGGTGATCTGGTAGAGTCGACCCTGAAGCGGATTTTTGAGGTTAAGGACATCGGAACCATTCTGCCCGGTCACGGCGGGCTGCTGGATCGGGTTGATGGACTGCTCTTTGCCCTTCCAGTACTTTTCCTTATGTAGGTCCCGGCATGGCAGCGCGTTCTACATTATCCATCCTGGGTAGCACCGGATCTATCGGCACGCAGACACTTGAAGTGGTGCGTGCGAACAGGGATAGCTTTGAAGTCTCGGCCTTGTCCTGTGGTGCTAATGTAGACCTGCTTCACGCACAAATTGAAGAGTTTAATCCTGAAGTTGTTGCGGTAGCAGATGTAGCCGCGGCCGATGAAGTTCGCAATAGAATCACCGGTGACACCCGGGTCCTTGTGGGCGATGAGGGAGTCGTCGAGCTAGCGTCTCGCAGTGGTATTGACGTTGTCGTCGGAGCGATTAGTGGCTTCTCCGGCGTTGCACCTATCATTGCCGCGGTTTCTGCGGGCAGTCGCGTTGCACTGGCAAACAAGGAGGTGGTTGTCGCTGCCGGTGCTCTCCTTGAGCACTCCGGGAAAGGAATGGTAGTACCTCTGGATTCCGAGCATACCGGGGTTTTTCAGTGCCTACAGGGTGCGCGTGTTCCGGTGGAACGAATTGCGATAACGGCGTCCGGTGGGCCCTTTCTGAACACGGGCCGGGACAAACTAGGTGCGGTTACGCCTGCGGAGGCGCTGCGACACCCCAATTGGGAAATGGGGAAAAAGATCACAATTGATTCGGCTACGATGATGAATAAGGGTCTCGAAGTAATAGAGGCCGCTTTTTTCTTTGATCTCAGTGCCGACGCAATCGACGTCCTCGTGCATCCCCAGAGCCTGGTGCACGGACTGGTATATTTTTCTGACGGTTCTGCGCTCGCTTCGGTCTCGGAATCCGATATGAGAATCCCTATATCGCATGCAATTGGAGCCAGTCTTAGCTGGGAGGGCGAGGCGATCCGCAGTTCTGCGCCCATGCTCGATCTTGTAGCGCATCGGACTTTGGAGTTTTTCTCCCCGGATCTGCAAAAGTTTCCCTGTCTGAGCCTTGCGTATAGAGCCCTGCGCCAGGGTGGGAACTTGCCGATTGTTCTCAACGCGGCGAACGAGGTTGCAGTTGCCGGTTTTCTTAGTGAAGCCTGCGGCTTTATGGACATTCCTGATATTGTTGATGCGACAATGTCGGCGCATTCGCTTCCTGCTGCAACTACCCTGGAATCTGTTATTGCAGTAGATTCCTGGGCGCGAGAATATGCATCTGAACGGATAGGGGATATCTCGGTCTGAGCCCCTTACACTATGGCCTTTGCGGCATTCATTAAGCAGCGTTTATCTAGGGAAAGTCCAAGATGGAATGGTATTTATATAAGGTTATAGCGCCCGCGGTCGTCATCCTGGCGCTGATTTTCATCCACGAATTTGGACATTTCATCGTCGCAAAATGGTGTGGCGTTGGTGTGGTGAAATTCTGTCTGGGCTTCGGACCTTCACTCTATCGCTTCCAATACAAAGAGACGGTTTATCAATTGAGCCTTTTTCCACTCGGTGGCTTCGTGCGCATGGTCGGCGATATGCCCGATATGATTACCGGCCATCAGGTCACCGATGATGCTGTACGGGAGGGGCAGTCAGCTGAGATGCTGGGGCTTCGCGTGGGCGAACTCAGTGATGAGCTTCGAGAGGTCCTCAACGACAAAAGTAAGTGGTTCGTCGAAAAGGGATACTTTGCCCGTTCGGCGATTGTGTTTGCCGGACCCTTGTTTAATCTGCTCTACGCCTTTTTCGTGGTCGCCGCTGCGGTTCTCTATTACGGGGAAACGAGAATTATCGAGGAACCGATTGTCGGACTTGTCACTGAAAATTCTCCGGCCGAGCGTGCAGGCCTTAAACCCGATGACCGTGTTACATCTATAAACGATGTACCTATCGACAGCTGGGAAGCCCTTGCGAGGAACATTCACGCAAGCGAGGGCGGACTTGTGCGTCTGCAAGTCGAGCGCGAATCAGATACGCTCGCCATAGAGATAATGCCGGATGCTAAGACGGTTCGGGAACCGGACGGAAGCAAGACGCAGCGGTTTATGGTCGGTATAGGCCCGAGCAGTGAGACGGTGCGCCATGGTGCAGCTGCCGCCATAGTGATGTCTCTGCATTGGACATGGAGTCGCATCGAGATGATTTGCGGCGGCCTTGTCGGCATGTTGCAGGGGAAGGGGTCCGCTGATGATTTGGCAGGACCACAGTTTATTTTGGAGACAGCAGGGAAGTTTGCTGAGAAGGGTTTCGAAAGTCTTCTCTATTTCTC
>JAUIMJ010000100.1 GCA_030433295.1 bacterium
ATTTTGCGCGCATTAATTTTATTGAAGTCACTGAGGACGGGATAGCGATATCGGAAGAGCCCTTCGGGTTCGACGGCGCGGTAGATCAGACGCTGGATACAGACCAGCACTTCCTTCGCGGGGATCTTCAGCTCATTTGGGACAGTGAGAACGTCTCATTTATTCTCGGGGGCTCTGCACGTGTGGAAGAAGACGACAGCAGTGAAACCGCCTCGATCAGCAATCCCGGCACTGACGAGATACTTTCCTATCTTCAGGGATTCTCTCTGTCCTCAGAGGCGCGAAACGAGCAGAACTCTCAACGCCTCTTCCTCTACTCGCTACTGCATCCGGTCGAGTGGTTCGATCTCACTCTTGGACTGGTGTATGCGAGAACCGAACTCAGTCAGAATGCCTTTGCAGCACCATTCATCGACGATCAGTTTGAAGAGGATGCCCTTAACCCAAAGGTAGGCCTTACCATCAGACCGATTTCCGGACTACAAATTCGAGCGGCCTATACAGAAACGCTTGACCGCACCGAACGCGGCGGATTGGGCCCCCTGGAGCCTACCTTTGTGGGTGGCTTTAATCAGGTATTTGATGGCATCGCCGGCAGTGAGCAGAAGCTGTATGCGATCGGAGCTGATTACCATGTTTTCGAGGACACCTTTATCGGCCTCAACTATCAGCGCCGAGAAATAGAGAGAAATGTTCCGGCGTATCTCGGCGGCCTGACGGTAGAAAACGGTAGTCTTGCGACAAGCGAAGCGGTGCGTCTATTGGACGTCCTCGGCGAGGCCGATATAGACAAGTTCGAGGTCTACCTCTATCAGATAATTGGCGATAGGATCGCGACTCGCTTTACCTACGACTTTGAGCGCTTCGACGAGACCCGTCCCCTACCGGAAACACAAACCTCCCGATTCGCCTCTCGCTTACAGTATTTTCATCCTAGCGGCGTCTTTTCTTTCATCGAAGGAACCTTTCGCTATCAGGAACGTGCGGGAAATCTGGACCCCAAAGAGATCAATGATTTTTGGATTCTCGACGCAGGTGCCGGCTATGAGTTTGATAAGCAGCATGGTGCTGTTTCGCTGCGCCTGCTCAACCTCCTTGATGAGTCTTTTCGCTATTCAAGCATCGGCGACGAATCATCGCTCTATCCTCGTTTCGGGGCGGTGGTCGAAGCGGCGTATAACTTCTAGTGCGGTGACATGGCGGCCACGCATACCATCCCTCTCTATCAGCGACTTTCAGTAGCCTTAGTTATCACCGGATTTGCCGCATTGCTCATGGCCCAGGGATGGACCAAAGCACTAAGTCTCTACACGTATGACATGCTATTCGACATGCGCGGTCCTGTAGAAGCGCCCGATGACATAATCATTCTGAGCATCGATGAGCCTTCATTTGCAGAAGTTCAGCATCGATGGCCCTGGCCTAGAACCCTGCACGCAAAAATCGTGGACAACCTCTTTGAGGCCGGCGCTCGAACAATAGCGTTCGATGTTATTTTCGCCGAGCCATCGACTAATTCAGAAGAGGATGGCGCTTTTGCGCAGGCGATCGACAGAAACCGCCATGTGGTTCTTGCGAGCGATGTCAGCGTGAGTGAGGATGAAATTGGATTCCAGATGTCGAAAACCATCGAACCCGGGCCAATAATGGCTCTCGCCAAAAATCCGGTTGCGACCGGATTTGTCAATATGTCTCACGATTCTGAGGGATTCGTGCGTAGCCTTTCTATGGCTACCGCAGACAAGCTGGCATTCTCGCTTATGGCGGTGCAGGACTTCCTTTCACAAAAATACGACCGCGAAGTACCGGTTGAGTCTCTTATCGATCTGGACGACGAGAGAAATCGATTCGTAAATTACTACGGCCCAAAGCAAAGCTTTCGTTACCTGTCCTACTACTTTGCCCTGGATCCGCAAAACTCTGTTCCAAAAGATTTTTTTAAAGACAAGCTCATCTTTGTTGGTTTCACAACGGCATCCGAGGCAACGATCGATGATATTGCCACTGACCATTTTCAGGTTCCCTATACGCGTTTCGGCAGAGAACTCATGATGCCCGGAGTGGAAATCCACGCACATGCGGCTGCAAACATCATGGCCCGCAACTTCGTGTTACCCCTGGAGAACTCGCTCCGTCTGCTCTATGGCTCCCTGATCGGCTTCATCGGCGGATTACTGTTCTTCTCAAGTTCTCCGAAACGCGGAATCATCTACTTTTTTCTCATCTTCGCCGCTATCTTCTACGGGGCCTTGTATCTCTTCGAACATAAGAATACGGACATAGGACTTGATTTCCTTGTTTTCCCGCTTCTGCTGAACTACATCGCCAGTCCGATACTTCATTACCTAAACGAGCGTAAACAGAGGACGTTTATTCGAGGTGCCTTCTCCACGTACCTGGCCCCTCGCCTGGTGGATCAGCTCATTGCCCAACCCGATATGCTCGAACTCGGTGGAGAGGAGCTGGAAGCCAGTGTCCTCTTTTTGGATTTAGCCGGTTTTACAGCATTCTCTGAACGCCTCCCGCCGAAGGAACTGCTGGAAGTAATCAACCGTAACCTCGGAGAGTTTGCCGAAATCATCCTAAAATGGGAGGGCATGATTGATAAGTATATCGGCGACTGCATCATGGCTGTCTGGGGCGTGCCGCTGGCTCAGGAAGACCATATTCAGCGAGCAAGCAATGCTGCCCTTGAAATGAAATCAGCCATGCAAGAACTCGCGAAACGGGAGAAGGAACTCACCGATGTGGATATTTCGATGAGAATCGGACTCAACAGCGGAAACGTAATTGCCGGAAACGTCGGAGGTGGTCAACAACTCAACTACACGGTGCTTGGGAATACTGTAAATCTGGCAGCGCGACTGGAAGGAGCAAATAAGTTTTACGGCACCGAGATCATCCTTAATGAAGACAGCGCTAATGCCCTGGATGAATCCTACGCACTTCGAGAATTGGATATGATAACCGTCGTAGGTAAGAAAATTCCCGTTCGTATCTTTGAGCTCATGGCTATGCGTGATCAGCTCAGTGAGGAAGAACGCGATTTGCTCGAACGCTTCGATACCGCTCGCGATATGTATCGCGCACGACAGTTTGAAACTGCAAAGGGCTTGTTCCTGGCCCTGCAGAAGGACTTCCCCGAAGACAAGGTGACTTCAGTATACGTAGACAGATGTTCAGAATTCGCACTGACTCCTCCTGATGCATCCTGGGACGGAGTATATCAGATGAAAACTAAATGAGACGTACCCTTACCATACCTGCACTCCGTGGTGCGTATCTCCTTGCCGTTTGTCTACTGCTCAGCACCTCCTGTGGCCCTTCCCTGCGCCCGAATCCCTCTGCGGCCACCCGGGCCGAAAGCCTTGCTGAGGAGGGGAAGGTCGACGCGGCTATTGCCGCCTACAGGGAACACATTGAACTGCGACTTGCTGACCCCAGACGTCCTGAGTCCGAGAATCCCTATTTTTATCTGCTTATGATAGGCGACTTGTATCTTGCATCTGGGCGTATTGAATTAGCTCGAGAAGCCTATGAAGAAGCCAGAAACAAAGCGGTCGACCAGGCGCTTACCGCTGAGCGTTTACGCCGATTTGCTACGCATTTTGAAAAGAAAGGCTTATTGGAGCAGGCAATTTCCGAACTCAGGCAGTATCGAGAGCTTGATCCTCTCATGTTCGACAGTGAAATAGACCGCCTGCACAAGCTCTTTATCGCCAGGGAACGCGAAAAAGAGACACATACCGATAAATAATCTCTAAAAAAGTCTAATCGACACAGCCTGGGTAAACACCTGTAATTACGAGCTAAACACTCACTTCCGATGAAAACTAGGGGAATCCCCTACTTCTTTACAGGGGTTTCTCTGAAGCGCCTTCAGCTCATTCCCCGATTATTTGTATAGCCAAAACTGTTTAAGATTAAATGATGGAGAGGGAATCAAGTGCAACAAGCGGGGATGTGGTTAGAGATGTCACTGTGCATCTCGATTAGTCTTGTAAGACAAATTGCTGGATACATCGATACGGACCTCTTCGACTGTTTGATTATCCGACACTGAACACAGTTTTTTACGTAGGTTTTAGATTAGGCATTTAGAGAATAGGGAGACATTAATCATGATAACAAATAACGAAAGACCACTGCTACTTACTGTTCGCGAAGTATCCCAGCTCCTGCGGGTACAACGCCCCAAGGTGTATGAGCTGATTAAAGATGGCGCTATCGATGGGTTTAAGGTCGGAGCTGACTGGCGTATCAGACGTGACTCTGTTGAAAATTTAATCGGTGAAATTCCTGAGGGCTTCTTTGACGGCTCCGAACAGGACGATATGGAAGAAAAGTCTAATACATTTGCTGCACCACACGTATAAGCACCTTTGAGCCGTCGGGGGCTCCAAGGTCAATCGAAGCGAGTAAAGGCACCGGATACTTCTGTATTCGGTGTTTTTTTTGTACTTCACCAGAGCTGTCAGGCGAATCACTTTGACATGCAAAAGCCCGACGACGTATCCTCGGGCATGGCTTCAAAACTACGCACATTTCTTAGAATCTTTGTCGGCGTCGTTCTGCTTGCCACATCTACGGGGAAGCTACTGGACAATGCCGGTTTTGCTGAAGTCTTAGCCAGCTACCAGCTGTTTCCTGAACATCCGTTTCTTCTGCTTGGAGTCGGACTTGGATTATCTCTCTTTGAGCTTTTGCTCGCATTGCTTCTGCTGAGTAACCGCCTACAACGTGAAACCGTATCACTCTCCCTCCTTCTTCACATATGCTTTACCGTAGTAGCGGTTCGCACACTCATGGTAGGACTGGAACTGCCGAATTGTGGCTGCTTTGGTGTGTTTTTTCAGCGACCCCTGACATGGGGAACGGTTGCTGAGGATGTTGTAATGACGTTTGCCTGCGCGGCCTTACTGTATCTCACCCTTAAAGAACATCGCGGGACGTCCTATCGATATGTGCCTTAGAGCAAGTCATCACTAGACCACATTACGTGAGCAGCCACAGCAAAAATTCAATTCCCCTTTATGTCGATACCGATAACGCTCATGGTAGCCCGTCGGGGGATGTGGATGATGCCTTCGCTCTCTCCGCTCTGCTTGCGAGCTCGCTCGAGATTAGTGCAATCGGTTCGGTCTTCGGTAATACCAGTGGGAAACGCGCCTTCGAGAATGTAAACAGTCTCCTTCGCGAACAGCAAAGCAGTATACCGACGCTTGCCGGAGCGGACGGGCCGGGTGAAGAATCTGCCGCTTCTGAGTATCTCAGTGAGTCACGCGCTCCCTTACGAATCATGGCACTCGGTCCGCTTACCAACATCTCCATGGCTCTTAGACGAAGGCCTGAACTCGCAGGAGAGATACGAGAGATAATTCTTGTCGGCACGAACTCTGTCAGTCGTGGCCGATTTCCCCCGCTCTGGCCGTTTGAATACAACCTCGTGAAAGATCGCCAGGCGACACGAGAAGTGTTTTCATCCGGCATTCCCCTGCGAATCATTCCCCTGAATCAGGCGGGTCGCCTGAGAATACGATACTCACAGCTTGAAGCTCTTGGGGGAAACCTTGGAAATTATCTTCGAGAAAACGGCAGGCGCTGGTTTCGAAGAGCGCGCATCCTCAAGTTGCAAGCAACAGTACCTATCTGGGACCTGGTGGCAGCCATGGCTTATATACGACCGGAACTGTTTCGCTTTCGGAACGACGGAATCTCAGTCAACGCGTACGGAGTCAGCAGATACGATAAAGACGGCATCCCGATTAGCGTACTGGAGGGTTTTTCACCCACTGAGATATGGGGGGAATACGTAGGCCTTGTAAACTCAGCACAAACTAACACCGCTGACTGACCGCGCTACTCGCTGTCATTCGACTCAGCTTCCTCCTGCCCGGCATCGCCGGCAGCACTATCTTCTTTGGCCCTATCTTCTTGAGCAATGATAGTCCAATCATACGGGGTGTAGTTCACAGAATACTTCCCTGGAACCCTATCGTCACGATACCGATTTATGTATGTGACAATATCGGGGGCTACGAGAAGAAAGTCTTCCTTGTACCACTTTAGAATCTCTGAAAGGTATACCTTGCGGGCACCCTTCTCAAGCCGTACATTGCGACTCTCATTCATGAATTTCCTGGTTTCATAGTCCAACTGCTCCTGTAGACGCTTCGCCAGAAAAGGCCTGCGAGGAAGCTGCGGACAACTGGCAGACATGCAGTTCAAGGCGAAGTGGGCACGGGGCTCATTCAGAGCACGAATCACCTTATTCTCGTAATCATAGAGCGACATCTCTCTCCCCATGATGGGGCATTTGGTTTGGACGAAAAAAGTAATATTCGCGGTGCCACCCAGCTTCTTAGGAATATCCGAGCGAATAACATTATACATCGCAAGGGCGTTGTACGCGTTTATGTGAAACGCAAGAACTTCGTCAGCTGAGTTGAATGTCACCGAATCTTTTTCCGGATCAGCGCTCGCAACAAATCTCAGGAAATCTTCCAGGCGCGAGGGGTCCTTTTTCAATTCAACAAAATCAACCAGCCCATCCTCATTCACATAGGTATCAAGGACCTCAGCCCAGGCAGTTTCTGCTTCCTCCTTTGTTGGCAGTTCCCGTCCCTTTGCTTCCGGCACGGCAATTCGTTTACTACAGGCGGAAAGCAGAATTGCTGCCAAAAGGAATTTCACAAGTCCTGAGAAATGATAGAGCATTGATTTCATCGCCTACCCAAAGATGAATACATTGTTCTGGTTTCGGAGCGGCAAAGCGCTGACCCTGATATCAGGCATTTGATGCAACAGACGAGTCGAGCTTCTCCTGACGTTTACGTCGCATCTTGGCCGTTTTGGACAGCTCAGGAAGCTGCACCAAGGGACCATCTGAATTCATCTTGCCCGTCAAAGGATCCCAGACCTGCTCGCCGTCAGCGGTGTTCATCTTAATTGGTTGAAAGAGAAAGTCGTCTCGCTTCGCATTATGCATACACATGGAAACCGGGCCATTCTCGGTCATCACCATAAAGGAGCAGCTCTCAATGCGATCACACTCCAATGACTTAGCGTCCATAAAGTTGTGCGCAAAAACCGTGAGCTTATGCACTTTCCCGCGAGCCTTGATGAGATCCGACTTCATTCTCCAAAGGTGTTCTAACACCCAGCGCATCCCCTTGACCGTGTAGCGGGGATGTTTGAGACACCAGGCAACGATACGCCCCACGGTTCGCACGGGATCGTTGCGATCCATTTCTATCTCCTTCAATGCATGGGTCAATTCCACGGTCAGGTCTGCGTTCTGATACAGATCGTAGATGTTTCCGTTAATCGAAAGAGTCATCCCGTAATTATGACAATCATGATGACCCACCTGCAGCACATTAAAGTCAACCGGTCTTTCCAGCCCCTTCTTAATTTCAGCGGTCACCGTATCGAGGTTGATTATCACGTCTCGTTCTCGAATGGTCCCGCGACCGGTGTCGGCCTGCAGCTGGAAGGATATGAAACCCACAACATCCGCATGGGAGCGAAGAAAGGATACCGTATCGGAAATCTCATGGAAGTTTTCGCGAAACACCGTCGTGTTGAACAGGACGGAAATAGGTAAGCCGCGGACCCGCTCGATATACTCTTTGCGTACTTCGTTGAGTTCTTTCTCGGATGCATAGCCCGGTCGTTCTTGCGTCATATCTACATGAATCGCAATTCCGACAAGTCCTGCCTTCGCCAATCTTTCCAGCAGAGGGCGTGTTGCCTTTATTCCGTTTGTCATCAGCGTTGGACGCATGTTCAGCTTTGCTACATACGCAACAATCTGCTCCAACTCATCCCGGTTTCTGAGAGTGGGGTCCCCTCCTGTCACCTGCACATCGGTATGGGGGCCGTAGTGTTTGTAGATCTGGTCGACCCGGCGAAGCACCACTTCAAGGGGAATATCCTTCATGTCTTCGGAATACTCAGAAAGGTAACAAAGACTGCAATCCAGGTTACAGCGCTGTGTTATCTCCAGGGCGACACAGGCAACCGGAAAACGCAGTCCCAGAAGTTGATTGCGCTTCCAGACTCCAGCCTTACGCATACGACCTTCAGTAAACTCCAGGGCCTCGGACACAGGGCGGGGCTTCTCGAGATTGCCATAGGCTTCAAAGGCGGCGATGTCTTCTTTGTTGAAATACTCCAAGAGGGTCCTCCGCAGAATTGGCGTTGCTAACGAGTGAAACAATAGGAACCGATACAGGGACTTGCTCTTCTCCCTGCAGAACATTCTCGTATAATATTTCTATATTAATCAGGGAGACGCCGTAAAGCGAGAATCGAGTAAAAGAAAGACCGGAGAGGGGCCACAATTCTCGACGGGATACTATTTGCGCCCCAAAAGACTGCGCTTAAGATCCTCAGTTGGCGGCTTGGTACCTATCCAGGTTGCCAGTAGAAGGCGTGAGAAATCTACATCGGCCAAGCGTGCAATTTCAGAGCCGCCTTTTAGAATTCGGACACCATCACTACTGAATTCAAAATCCCAGCGCTCCCCGGCACGCACGTCATCTAAAAGTGCGAGAAAGGTCTTTCGCATGCCGTCCAGTTGTTCACAGCGCTGAAGCGGAGGGACGCAGTTATCCGACAGAGATTGGTCCCAGGCCTCACGGATATCCTCCCCGTCTATCCCCCGCAGATAGACCATAGACAATTTCTTCGGCGAATCTGAAAGCAGTATCTCACGCTCGTCAGAACTCATCGTTTTAAGATAGAGCGCGGCCTTGTACACATCGACATTAAACGCGGACACTTCCCGCACGCCACGACCGTTAAGGGTCAGACTCACATCAGCAACTCTTGATACCGAGGTAAACAAGGGCTGCGACGCCACCGCAACGCAAAACAGACACAAGCCCAAACTCAGTGCCACCTGCCTTATGAAAATTCGCTTACGCATAGTCATTCTCCAGAGCATCTGCGATGGCAACAAACTGCTCTAAACTCAAACGCTCAGCCCTGAGTCCAGGCGAAATATCCAGGCTGCCCAGGACGTCTTCAATTGTTTCCTTCGGAATTGCAAGCTCACCCGAGGCGAGTGAGTTACGCAGAGTCTTTCGTCTCTGATTAAACGCAGTGCGAACGATTTTAGTAAAAAACTTCTCGTTCTTTACGGGGATTCTCGGCTCTTTGAGAAACTCCAGTTTAAGAACCAGCGATTCAACCTTGGCGGGGGGATGAAAGCAGCTACCCGAAACCACCGGGCCTAATTCGGCATTGGCGTACAGCGCCCGAAGGACCGAAAGCGAGCCATATCGCTTGGAGCCCTCGGCGGAGGCGATTCGCTCGGCATACTCCTTCTGCAACAACAAGGTAGCATCGCTCAGGTACCGTCTGTTTTCAATCAGCCAAAGTATAACATCGCTGGAAATACTGTAGGGAACGTTACTAACCACTCGGCATCTGGGCACTCCAAGAAATGCGCAGCACTCCTCCAGAGTCGAGCTCAAAACATCTTTGTACCAGACATTATCAGAGGTAAGCGAAGGATAGGTCTCAATCAGATACTCACAAAAATGCGGTTCCAGCTCCACGAGTAAGAGTTTCTCCTGATCCAACAGGAGCGAGGTCATAGCGCCTAGGCCGGGCCCTATCTCAACAAGGGGATCGGACTCTTTCACATCGGCAAAGTTCAGAATTCGACGAACAACATCCTTGTCTAAAAGGAAGTTCTGCCCCCGCCTTTTGCTGGGGCGTACTCCAATCGAATCCAGAATGCTCTTGATATGTGTCACCCGAAGTTCCTCAGTAGCTGCTAAAGCTCATCGATTGGCCAACGGGCTCTGACCCCGCTGGAAACTATCTCGGACGCTGTTTCTGTTGCCGTCCGTGGATTGAAGGAGTCCAGATTCGGATGCTTCATCCAATACTCTTTGGAGGCCACTACACCGATCATCGCGGCATTATCAGTACACCACTTCATCGGAGGAACATGAAGCGAGATGCCCAGCGGCGAAAGCTCTTCCTTTAGTCGACTGCGCAGGAATCCGTTGGCAGCGACTCCCCCCGTCACAATCACTGACTCTGGTGAATACATTTCACAGGCCGTCAACGTCTTCTCCACCAATGCTCTCACAATCGCTGCCTGCACACTCGCTGCTACGTTGGAGAGAACTTCCGGCTTCTCGATCGCGTTACCAATCCCCTGAATACAACGATGCACCGCAGTCTTGAGACCGCTGAAGCTAAAGCTCATAGGATCATGGGCAACGCCAACCGGCAGGGAATAGGCCTCCGGGTTACCCGCTTCCGCTTGTCGGGAAAGAGCAGGCCCCCCCGGGTATGGGAGACCAAGCAAGGTTGCCGACTTATCAAACGCTTCTCCCGCAGCATCATCGCGGGTAACAGCAAGGATCTCATACTGCCTGAATCCCGAAACACGGACGAGCATGGTATGCCCACCGGAGACGACCAGTGCCAGTGCGGGATATGCGGGAGGATCATCAAGTTCCGGAGCAAAGATGTGCCCTTCAATATGATGCGTGGGAATCAGGGGTATGCTCAGTTCATAGGCAAGCGCTTTTGCATATGAATAGCCAACGAGGAGGCATCCCTTTAAACCTGGTCCGCTCGTCACAGCGACGGCACGTAGAGACGCAAATGACGTACCGTGCTCTTCCAATAACGTTCGCACGAGCGGAGAAAGAGCCGTCAGATGTTCACGAGCGGCAAGCTCCGGAACAACACCGCCGTACGCCTCGTGAAGTGTAACCTGACTGGCGAGTTTCTCACCCAATAAGACCGTCTCGTAGGGCACCCCGGGCGCCAGGGGCTGTGACAGTTCAAAAAGTGCAACCGCCGTTTCATCACAACTGGTTTCTATAGCGAGAAGCATAGTGTCCGAACGTAGATGTAATACTCTATAAGCGCTTTAGGAACATAGCTATTGCCCGCTTATCAGACTCAGCCATTTTGGAGTAGTGCGGCCAGGGGCAGCCGGGTTCCGTATCCTCAGACTCGCTAGCATCGCTCGATTCGGCCTTTGGACCAGAAGAAAGATAGTGAACAAAATCATCGACGCTCCACTGACTAAGCTTCACAGAATCTTTTGAACGCAGACTCGGAGCATCTGCGTTCCGTCTGGCATCATCAGTGGATTCAACCTTCCCTGGCAGATACTGTTTTCGAAACAGGCGGACACCCTCCTCGGAAAGCAAAGATTCTATCTCGAGCCGCTCAGACTCGTCCAGCTCAGGAGATGGGGAAAACACTCCCCCCAACTGCCGAAGCGCGACAAAAATATTGCTATAGCCTTCATCTCTACGACCTGAAAAAGCACTCTCTGCACCAGCGGCGTCTACCGGAGAATGGCATCTTCCGCAACTGGCGACATGAGCGGCCAGATACTGTCCATATTGTGGGACCTGCTTTTCGGGTGGCATCGGCACATACCCCACGATATCCCTGTGTTGAGTGAACATGCCCCATTGCCGTCTCTCAAAGCCACCCAGGGTTCTACGGGGAACAGAATTCGAGACGGTTTTTTGAGAAAGCAGGTACACGGCGATTGAGTTCGCATCATAATCGCTCATCCAACGATAGCCCTGATGCGCATCGACGGAGAGCGGATTACCGTCCCTGTCAATGGAAGCTCGTATCGCCCTGCTGATTTCACCTATGCCCCAATCTCCGATTCCTGTCTCGGAATCCGGGCTGATGTTCGCTGCAAAGACTTCGCCAAAGCGGTCTTTCATTCGTCTTCCGCCGCCGAGGGCCTCAGTATCTTTTGCTTCCCCTGCGGTCAGATGGCAGCTTGCACAGGTGGCCACCGCCTTGACCAGATACTCCCCGCGAGACTTCATCTTACTCGCTCGGCGTCCCTGAGGCAGGCCCAGCACCGGAGCCGGGTCGAAGGCGCCGTCAGCCTCCTCTTCGCCCTCGCTTAGATATTCTGCTTCGACAGCCCGCTCGCTGCTCGCCTCTGCTACTTCAACTGCTTCTGACTCTATCTCTGCCGGTACAGCATCTTCAGTCTCAGCATCCTCAAAGCCGAGCAATGAACAAGAGACGGTGAGCATTGAAAAAGAGACGAGGATACATCCTCGTCGTACTACGTCACGTAAGGGCACTCGAATCACACCTGCTTCTACTTCTCAACACGAATAGTGAGAAATATAGTATTATTGTTTCTTCGCACGAGCACCAGCATCGGCGCGTCTTTCTTCTTCCCATCGACCAACTCACGGAATCGCTTGCCGCTGGTGATTGATTGGGAATCAATTTCCAGCAGAACGTCACCACGCCGCATGCCGGCTTTGGCAGCCGGACTGTTTGGAAGAACATCGGTAACAATAACTCCCTCGGGGTTAGAAATACCCAGGCTTCTTGCGATGTCAGGGGTTATCTCCTGAACCGTTAGTCCCAGACGTTCCTCCTCGGATGGAGCCTCCGTAGGAATCTCAACCTCCTGTTCATCCGTGAGTTCTTTGATTTCAACACTCAGGACTTTCTTCTTGCGATTTCGGATGACTTCCACGTCAACGGTCTTGCCAACTGTGGTCTCCGCGACCATCAGCGGCAAATCGTCGTTGTCTTCAACACTCTCCCCATCAAATTCCACGATCACGTCTCCCCGTCGGAAGCCCGCTTTCTTTGCAGGACTGCCGGGGATAACGTCAGCAACCAGGGCACCCCGCGCTTCTTTCAATTGCAGGGCCTCGGCATGGTCCGGAGAGACGCTCTGGATAAGCACACCGAGCCATCCCCGGGTCACCTCCCCTTTCTCAGCGAGCTGAGTGACGATATTCTTTACTAGGTTAATTGGAATCGCAAATCCGATACCAATGTTGTAGCCAGACATGCCCATTCGTCCCGGGCTATAGATAGCGGTGTTAACGCCGATAACATGTCCTTTGGCGTCAAACAGAGGGCCACCAGAATTTCCGGGATTGATTGAAGCATCAGTCTGAATAAAGCTGTCATAGGGCTTTCCCCCGGGTATCCGCCGATGCTTTGCAGAGACAATTCCAACCGTTGCGGTATGACCCAGGCGAAACGGATTTCCTATCGCGATCACCCAATCTCCAGGTTTGATTGCATCTGAATCACCAAGAGGAGCTGCCGCAAGCTTCACCTTCCTTTTTACTTTGATCAACGCAATATCTGTCTTGGGATCACTACCCACCAGCTCGGCCACATAGGTCTTTTTGTCGCCACGAAAAGAGACATTGATTTTCCCAGCGTTCTCAACAACATGATGGTTGGTAACTATGTAGCCATCCGGATGTATGACAAAACCACTGCCCAAACTAGCCGTTGGGCGAGATTGTGAGGGCTGCCCATGAAAAAAGAAGTCAAAAGGCGACTGAGGCTGCTGAGGCATGGGCTGATTTGCTTTCTTCTCCTCCCCCTCTGTCTGAATATTAACAACAGCTTCACCCATCTTCTCTATCGCGGGAGCAAAACTTGGCAGGTTCAGCTCCGGCACCACCGCCTCTTTTGTAGCGCCATCTATCCAGACGCCATCTTCGGCAGAAGCGTTGACGAAGGTCACCGTAGTCAGGAGCAGGACTGCGGAACACATGGCCCCAGA
>JAUIMJ010000101.1 GCA_030433295.1 bacterium
CGTCCAGATGGAGGACCGCCACCGTTGCTACCTTCTCTGGAATCGGTGCTCCGTTCTCGTCATACTGGTCTGTGGGCATGAAAACAGGCGTGGTTAGCATGTCTTCTTGCTGCACTGCCGGGTCAGTGATCACGGTCACTCTGGCACTGTCGAAAGCACCATCGTTAATTTCGCGCATGACCTCGTTTGTCGAAGCGAGTTTGACGACGGCGTCGTCGAGGTCGACCATGGTGATCGATTCGACTTCGTCGTACTTTAACACCTCCCGGAGTGCGCAGCCATCGCCGCCACCCAGGATGAGTACATGGTTGCGACGTTCGGCAGCTGCCATCGCCGGATGAACCAGGAACTCATGGTAGATGTTCTCATCGAGACTCGAGAACTGCTTCTTGCCGTTAAGCCAGAGTTGCACGTTTCCGGTCTGCCCGTCTTCCGTCAGCACGATGTGCTGAAACTTCGACGTCTCGCTGTGGATGATCGCGTCGTCGTAGAATCGCTGTTCCAGACTGACACTCCACGCACGATTGTTGGCGTATCCACCGATCAGGGCGACTCCGGTGAGCACCAGGACTACTGTTCCGAACAGTCCGCTTTTGATGGCGCCGGTTCGAGAAAAGTAGAACAGGGTGATCGCCGCGACGACGAAGTTTGCGCCGCTGACCATGAACGACAGTTCGGTCAGGGGGAACTTCGGTAGCAGGAAATTGATCCAGATTACTGCACCAATGAAGGAGCCGACGTAATCCAGACTAAAAATCCATGCTGCATTGTCCTTAAGCGAATCGCAGTATCGATCGTTGATGCGCATCACCAGCGGAATCTCGAAGCCGATCAGCAAGCCGATAAAAGCGACGAGACCCAAACTGACGAAGCTGTACAGCTCGGGAGCGTGGGCAAAGGCCCAGTAGTTCATCAGCGGAGCGAAGCCGCCAAGCAGAGCCAGGCTGACTTCGATTCCCGCGAACTTTTCGATGAGCCCCTTGTCGCTGAAGAGCTTCTGAAGCCAACCACCGACGCCCATCATCGCCATCATGACCGCGATGATAATCGACCAGTAGTAGATTGAGTTGCCCATGATGTACGTGGCCGTTGTGGCCAGGACATACTCCACGACGAGCCCGCTAAAGCCAGTCGTGAACATGGACAACCCAAGCAGCAGCGTCGCCGGATGGATTCGCGTGCTGCGTTCCGCCTCGCTGCTCGCAGCGACGATAAACGGAATGGTTTTGCTAGATGTGCTCATAGCTTCCTTTCGGGTTAAGCGAATGTGTTGTTTTTGTTGTAGGCAGAGGCACTCGGAATTGAGTGAAGAGGACGATGGCAGATTTCTCCACCACCGCCCTGGTTGGATAGACTGAGAGGTCATCCTTAGCAACACCGCTGATTGCAATGAATCAGCGGTGTTTAGAACATGCCCTTGTGTAACGGGCGACTACAGCGCAACTACAGCGCGACGGATACCGCGGTAACGATCAGCGCCGTAGCAACTGTCGCACCACCGACCATCAGGACCGGAGCGATCTTCTTCTGCTCGACGATGTCCTCAACCTCGATGTTCGGGAGGTAGAGGAGGTCGATCAACCATTCGGCCGCCCACAGCAGAGCGACGCCGATGGCATAGTAGATCAACGTGGCCTGAATGTCCGGGACCCAGCCGGTGAAATCGCCGCGAATTGCGTTCGCCACGATAAGTGATCCGGCAAAGATCTTGAATCCCAGATAGATACCTGCGGATACGTTGCCCTCGGCAATCTCCTTGGTGACGTAGAGCCGACGTGTAATCAGCTCAAAGAAGCCCGCGGTGACTACCATCAGCACCTGGCCGATGAGGAAGAAGACGATGGTCGAAAGGACCGACCCCTCTCCCATGAGGCTTGCGGCAATGATCATGCCGGAGCCGAGCAGACATGCTGCCTCGACCAGACCGACTGAAACGTTGCCAGCCGCCAGTTGTTCGTTGTTGCGGCACTTCCAAAGGATGAAAGTGTCATTGACGAACAACGCGATGACCAGCATTGCCAGGGTGCCGACCCCCCACAGCGACGCCTCGGCGATTGCACCGTAGATGGTCGTGTACTGCGAGGGTTCGACGAGCATAGCCGCGAGGCTGATACCCAGGCCGCCGTAGAAGGCAGCGTTTCGCAGAGCCACGGCCGAGTTATTGGCCATGATCTGGTCGACGCCGCCATAGGCTTTGCGGCCGTAGAGTTTCAAGATCTCGCGGCCGATCCCGAACAGGACGCCGTAGATCACCACGTTCGTGGCAATCTGGAGTAGTGCTTGTGTGTTCATTATGAACGTTTCTCCGAAAATTGAAGTTCAATGTACTTGTGAAAACCCAGCATCGCTGCTGGGCGAGGTTTGCTTACGAGAGTGGATGGCGTGGACTACTTACCGCCGCCACCTGGTCCGCCGGAGCGAGCCGAAACTCCTGCCGAACGGATAGTAGCCGAGGTGCGGCTAAATCCACCGGTCTTCGTAAACGTCGACCGAGCGAAGCGACTGTTCGCCTTCGTGGTCGAACCGCGGGAACCGTATTTGGGCGACGTTGAAGAGCCGCCGTAGTACGGAGTGCCGCTGGCTCGCGAAGTGCGGTAGCCGTCGTAGTCGGAACGGTAGTAATACGGAGAAGGGCCCATCAAATCGCTGAAGAAGCGATATTGACCGTAGAATACCCAGAAGCTGGTGCCGTTGTTGCTATCCTGCTTCCATTCACCGTATTTGTCGTTACCGACATACGCCATCCCGGCCGGAGCCGGAACGTCATCGACTTCGTCAGCGAAAACGCCGTACGGCTTCGCTTCGATGGTCATGCCCAATGACTCCGCATAGTACGCGAAGTCTTCTTCGTCGACCTCGACCCAGTCGGTTTCCTTGGTGACGCCGTTGGCTTCTTCCAGGTACTTGTGAAAGCACTTGACGTTCCAGTCTTCGACCCACCATTCACCATGAGTATCACCGCGGGCCAGAAGTGACCGGCAACGCGACTCATTAAGCTGGGCTGACGACAAGATGCTCGCCGGAGCCTTTGCCGTGAAACTGCTGCCCCATCCCGAACCGTAGGCGCACATGGCACCGTCGTTGAGTTGGGTCGCGGCTTCGAAGGCTTCGTTGGTCAGCTCGTAGGTACCCACGATTTTCTCGTGTTCCCCGCCGTAGTCGCTGTACTCATCCCAGGTCGACTGCTTCACGGTGATGAAGCATTGCGTTTTCATGTCGACCAGGGTTCGTGTGCGAGTGACATCAAGCTCCGCAAGCTCTCCTCGAATACGTCGGTCTTCGGACGTCAGTGTTTCAAGGGCTTTTGCCAACGTGCTCGACGCGTCCGCGAAGGCCGCGTAGTCGGTCTCTGTCGATTCCGCCTGGTGTAGCTTGTACTGCGTGGTGAGGGTTTCGAATGCCTCGGTAGCAGACTTGTAGAGCTTTGGCACGGTGGCGGTTCGCGACGAGATATCGTCGGCTCGACCTGGGTGGGACTCCTTTGATTCAGCGATGACCGGAGTCAGGGCTTCATGCAAGGGAGTCACCTTAACGATTTGGCTTTGCGCGGTCTCGTGGACCTTATCGGCCGTCTTTCGGACGCTGATAAGGGTTTGAATCCGCTTAGCCGGATAGGCAGCGACATCTCGTGCCGACATCAAGCCCGTTCGGACCTGATCCAGCTTGGTGGAGATGGTCGTTGCCGTCTCGCCCTTGTTGGCATCGATGAGCTTTTGAATCTCACCGTCGTAAATGCCCTGGAGACGCTTCACCTCGCCGCTGGCTTCGGTGAACTTGGTGGCAAGTTTCTCGCGCTCGGCGTAGGGTTTGGCCCAGGCGCCTTCGTTGGACAGAAGGGACTCGTAGGTCTTCTTCTGCTTGGCGATGTCAGTCGTTGCGGTGTCGAACGAAGCCGCAGCATTCTTGAATCGATCTTTGATGGAACGATCCAGCCCGCCGCAGCCGGTGAGCAACACGGCAAGCCCCATAAGGGTTACCATCGAAGTGATTCGATTGAACTTCATTAATTTTTCCCTTCTGTCAGTGAAACGGTGGTGAGAGTGTGCACGACTGTGTGTTCGTTGCTGTAGCTGTGCACGGTGCGGAGTGTGAAGCCTTGATCTTGAGGTTTCAGTAACACGAGGGTTACCGGCGCCTGATCGCTTGGCTCCTTAGCTCCAGGTGGTTCAGGAAATTCGAAGCGAAGGCCGAGCGAAGCTCCGTTGCCTGCGGACGCAATTTCGTCCTCCAGACTTTGAAGTCGCTCGCGTTGCTGCGAATCCCATGCATCGACCCAGGATTGGAAACGGTAATCGAGGCACTCATACCAGTTACGGCGTTGCACATCGATCTTGTATCCACATTTACCCAGGGGTCCGCGATAGAGCACATCGTGTTCGGTTTTGAATTCACCGCACGCGAAAATCTCCATCAGTTCGAGTTCAGGTCCTGTATCCTGAGCTTTGATTGCGAGGTAGTGGCTTGCACCGAGAATTCCAGTCTTACAGGTCAGACTGGCCCCATTGAGGTTGATACAACGCGTACCATCCATCAGGGGATCGAGAGTGCTGATGTCGGGGTGGCCCCGAATCAGGCTCAACGTCAACTCGGCCGCGGAAACATCCGCGTAAGCCGGTTGGACCGGAGGGTCCATAGGCAGGCTCCTTTGCACGGCGGTTTGAGGAAGTTGTATTTCGGTCGAAACATTGCTGTTTTGACTGGATCCTTTTCTTAAGCACCCCCCTGAGCGCTGAGTTGAGGGCTCAGGGGGGTGCTTAAGACCGCGAACGAAGGGCCGCCGGGTGTTTCACCGGGCTGAAAGGAAGAATTTGAAGAATGTTCTAATTCAATTCCAAGTAGAAAAACCTTCTTTCCCCTCAGTCTCAATAATTACGTATCGTAGAAGTAATTCGCATTAGTGAGACTGGGTTAGCTCAATACCATGCAGTATCGAGAGTAACGTCTTCGGCTATGCGTAAGTGAAAGAACTGCCTGGAGGATCTGAAGAGGTGAACGCAGCGCAGAGACAGCTCTGAACACCTATGCAGAAAAAAGTAGTTCTGTAGGAAGTATAAGAAGGGATAAAACACCAAAAAAACACGAAATAATTGAGACCTCGGGAGCTTAGAAATATATCTAAGCCTCTGGATCTACTCATATTTATCCCTGGGAGAGAACTAAGGTCACAAGACCAGTCACTCCATATTATGATAGTTCCCACATAAAACGTGTCATAAAACTGCTGTTTGATTTTGCCTACTTAGCCATTTTAAGTAGGGGAAAAAAGCGAAGCGAGACCCCAGTCTTCGAGGGCTCATACGTAGCATTTCAGGTTGAGGGGAAACTCGAACCTGAGGGAGGACAGAGGTTCAGGTACTGAGATACCTGAACCCCGTTTGAGTCCTACCTAAAACGTGGGGGACTAGGCAGCGGCTGCGGTAGTCCCCAGACTGATCACCTCGATGGAGCTCGGGTGGACGGTCGAAGCGTAGAACACCTCGTAGTCCACATCGCCGTCACCTTCGATCCACTTCTCGATAGTCAGCCAGCCGACAGAGTCGTCACCGAACTCGTAGAGCCGGACTTTGCCCTCGCGACCGTCACTGGAGCGGAAGATGCCGTAGGAGTCATCGTCATAGTCGTAGAGGACTCCACCGACCTTTACTTCCCATTCCTTCTTAACGACGTTTTCGATTTCGGACGGCATGTCGAATTCTTCGTCGTCATCGTACGCGAAGCTCAAGCGACGACCGTTGAGTTTCTCTTCGGTGAAGTAGATCTCCAACTCGTCGTCGACGTACCATTCGATGTAGCGGGTTTCTCCGCTTGCAAGGTCCTTGAGAATCAATTCGGTAGTGACCGAATCCTTCTCCTTGTCGAAGCCCTTGTTGCACTCGGTGATGGTATTGATACCCGTCACCACGTAGGTGTGACCGTTGAACTTGATCACACCTCCTTGCTTGACTTCGCGAAGGTCATGCGAAGCTCGCTGCGCATCGACCAGCACGGAGCTCGGCTCGATGGAGCGAATCAGCCCAAGCCGATTGGCAAAGGTTTGCCGTTCTCTGGTGCTCAATTGACTCAAAGCACTCTCCTTATGAAAAGGGCCCGGTTACGTGGGCCCAGGATTGATGTTGTGAATGGACTCCGGCTCGATCGACTAGTCTTCGATCTTCGCAGTTTCGTCCTGATCGTCAGCGTTCGCCGCCTTGGCTTGACGCAGACTGGTCATGGCCGAAGCGAAACGGTTGGTGCGCTCGCCGATTTGGGACAGCGAAGTGCTGACCGTGACGGCTTTTTGCTCAGCATCAGCGCGCAGTTTTTCTACGTCGCTGACCATCTCGTCGATCTCGGCCATCGCGGTCTGCAAGGCCTGTACGTCGATGATGCCCTCGGTCTGGATTTGCTCCATGCGGGTAACCGCTTGCCGAGTGGTCTTGGCAGTGTCGACGATCGCCTGCTCTGCTGCCGATTTGATGTCGTCGAGAGACTGCACCAACGAGAGCTGTTGAGCGGCGGCGGCCTTAACCCCGAGGTTTGTCGCAACGGCAGGAAGCAAGATGTTGGTGACGCGATGGACACCCTTGACGATCTTGCCGCAGTTGCCGATCAGCACCTCGCACTGGAGCTGCGCCTGGACATTGAGATTGTCGACGGTTTGAATGTCGACGACCTGCAACGCCAGATCGTTCACCAGGGAGGTCAGCTGCTGCTGACGCACGGGATCAGCTTCCTCGGTGCGCGCCTCGGAGATGCCCTGCCAGACGATTTGACCGACGTAGGCAGACTCCTGAAGATCCTGGCGGGTGGCAGCGAGTTTATCGGCGACCTGGCCGAGTTCGGTGGCGTTGTGAAGCGCCTCGTCTCGACCATCCCAGAGGTGCCGCTTGAGACCATCAATGACGGAGGCGACAGATTCGCGACGCGTCTGAACGATCTCCAGCACCTTTTCGCCGCTCGGAATGACGTGTGCCGTCCAGGTGACCAAACCAAAAAGCCAGGATCGCGGCTCGGTAATCTCGATATTCGCGAGCACCGCCGGATTGACCTTATCCAGTTCGGACTTGATCTCCGTCAGAGTGCGGGTGGTCTTGTTGCCCTCCTTGATTTCTTGGAGGAGCAGACCAATCTTGGTGTCCATCAGGCCGATGTGCTCCGTGTTGGAGGTCATCACATCCGCGCCGATAGCCATCACCTCCATGCTCAGCCTGACATCGCCGGGGTCCTTAAGGATCCCATCGATCATCTGCTGAGCGGTCTCTTGCAACTCCGTATTCCTTGCGTCGTCAACCGAGCTGGGACGCGCGGGAACGATGGTATTTACCGTCTGCACCTGCATCGGGGCCAGTTCCCCAGCCTGTTCCGGAGTACGCTCCGGCGTCAGAGTGAGGTCTGGCTTGGGAAGGGTTGCGACGGCAGTTTGGGTACCGGTTTGACTCATAGTCAGTTTCTCCACGTTTGAAGTGAAAGGTGAAAGCGTGAAAGGTAGAGCACATGCCCTAAACAAGGAGCGAGAAAGCCTCTCGCGGGGCGTGATGTTTGATCGCGAGAAAGCTTAGTTTGCGAACTTCAGCTCCATGAACCCATGTTGGGTTTCGAAGTCCTGGACCATGCCGTTGTCCAGGTTGGACTGTGCCGCAGTCAGCGTTTCGCTCAGGGATTGAATCTGCGACAAGGTATCCGTCCGCTTCGTAACTCGGTCGCCCGGAGACAAGCTGAGATACGTCCTGACGGTTTTGGGCAGAAATTCTTTCCCCAGCTTCTCCAGATCGTACGTCATCTCGGAGGATGGAGATAACTCCATCGCCTTGGGAACGACCTCCAGCACGAGGTCAAAGAGTCCCTCGAAGGCACTCAGGACCTCTGTGTCGATTTCCGGCGTGAGTCGAAGAGCCTGGTTGGCCTTCGTGATTCCCTCTCGAACCGCACGCTCGTTGATGCCGGGATCAGGAGTGGTTGCCTGACGAACCACTTCCTCGACTACTTCGCGGGGGTCTTCGCCTCGCGACTGCGCAAGCAACACTGACGCGAGAATCACGCCGATGATTGCTCCGACGATGATTCCGCCAAGCAGCAACACGCTGCCCGCGGGCCCGGGGATTGCGTACGCTACGGCAAAGCCGAGCAGCGCTCCCAGAATTCCGAAAACGAACTTGTTCACTAATGAACTCCTCTCTCTTGAACTGTGGATGGTGACATGAGACTGATCGTGCACATCAATGCACAAAGAGAATATTTCCTTATGTAGAACCTACAATTGTATTCCCCTCAGCCTCAGTGAACCTGGCGAGCCTGGCTCAGTGAGGCTGGGCGATATGCATCCGGATGTCAGTCATCCGTTGCATATACTCTTCTACGTATATTTAAGATTAGAGAGAGACAGTTAGCAGCCTGAAAAGGTTGCGCTTCTATCTACGCGATCTACAGCTCGGGTCAATGCTCAGAACTAAAATAGTCATGAGATTTCGCGCTATTTGATACTTCCCTAATTAAAAGAGCAAAAGCTTCAAAATAAGAGAGGCCCTGTTGTCACAAACCCTTGTGAAAACCTGTTTGTTTCGTGCCGTAAGCAACACGCAGGGCCCCTCTCTTGTTTGCCTGGGAAGGCACACGATTAGACGCTGGCGACCTGCTCCTTTGGCGAGGTCTCGTCTACATTGGCAGGATCGACGGAAGATTCTGCTTCATCTTCCGCTTCAGCTGACCTCTTGACGTGGAACTTCGTTCCGCAGTTGCGACAATAGTGGTCTGGCCTATCCGCAGCGGCATCGCAGGACGAACAAATTTTGTCCGGTTCCTCACGATCCAGAATGCGACCGAAGGCATTGGTGATAATACCGGCGGGTAGCGCGACGAGACCGATGCCGCAAAGCGCCACCAGGCCAGCGAGGACTTTACCGAAGGGAGTGATAGGCGAAACATCGCCGTACCCCACAGTGGTAAGCGTGATCACCGACCACCACATCGCCGCAGGGATTGATCCAAAGGCTTCCGGTTGCTCGTTTCCTTCGACGGCATACAAGAGCACGCTTGCTGTCAGGATGATCATCATGGCGATGAAACCCGACGCAAAGAGGTAGGCTCGCTTCTCATACAGCGCTTCTCCCAGAGTCCGCAGAGCTCGAAAGTAGTGCCAGAGTTTCACCAATCGAAGCATTCGAGCAGCTAACAACCAGGCAGCCGCGTCCACTCCCAGGACGGCGCCGATGTAAAACGGCAAAATCGCGCTGAGGTCGATCATGGCTTCGGTACTTACCACATACCGAAGCCGGCTGCTCAGGTTGTCATCCCAGCGATCGTCGGCGGGGCATGACCAAAGACGAACAAGGTACTCCGCCGTAAAGACGGTAATCACGACGGCTTCAATCCACCAGAAAACTCCTGGGTGGGCCTCGTGAATTTGTTCGACTGATCCGATGACGATCGCAACCGCGGAGGTCACAATCAGCCCCAGGATCGCAATGTCGAACGCCAGAGAGTCGTAGTCCGGCTTACCGTCTACCCAGTCGGGCTGAACGATGTTCCAGACTTTCTCCTGCACCCTTCGATACAGGGTTTTTCCAGGTGGAGGATCCTTTTCGGATTGGGACATAGATAGGCTTTCGCTCATCAAGTGATTTCCTTTTGAGTTCGGGACCGGAGGTTGTAGTAGTTGTTTGAATCGTCGTCTACGATGCCGTAGTGGCTTTCCTGTAAGTTCCAGGCAGCAGCTCGGGGGCTGCACGTGATAGGATGACTGGAAATTAAAGGAAAGCCACCAGGGCAGAAGGCTCGAACAAGAAAGGTGAACCGACTTGTGAAAGAGAGGAGGTAGAAATAACAGTAAAAAAACTATTAAGGACAACAGGACCAATTCTCGGCCAAACAGCGTAAGAGCTCAGCCCAGAACAGTGCGTACCGCTTCGGCAATGATTGCCTTGCACCATTTATGAAAAGAACAACACAGATTCGTCGCCACACAACTAGTCCTGGGTGTAGCCAAAGAAGAGCGTTGTTATCCGGTTCGCTGACCCAGCTTCCCTAAAGAGAGTGCGGGGGGCAGATTGAAGACGACGATATTCCTGAGCAGGTTTATCATAAATAGCGTCATGCGTAAACCTTCGTGGGCTGACTGGAGGGATGGAGGAAATCCGCTTCCGGGTGAGTAATCCTTAATGTTATCATGTGCTTAAGTGGTGGCTGAAACTATCTTCTGTTAAAGGCCACACAGAGAATCCGAAGAAAGAAAGGCTTTGGGCGACGTCAGTCCCGACTTAAGCCCCCCCCCCCAAGAAAGGCTTAAGATGAAGAAAGGCTTAAGATTAGGCACCATTCCCGTATCCTTTATCCCATACCCATACCCATACCCATACCCATACCCATATCCCGGAGCGTCGCGATCCTCCTGCCGCCCTGGCGAGCCGGCAAACAAGCCGGGAAGCAGTGCGCGGCAGGAGGATCAACGAAAGCTCCCTTACTCCCGGATGCTGGCAAGGCCGCTAGGGAACGATACCAGCATTCTCAAGCGGTCTCTCTCGCTTCAGGGTGATTGAGCCATCACTTCCAAAGTCGTATTCCGCCACAATACCCCGGAGACTGCCAAACGGTGCATTGTGAGTAATTCTTATCTGCCCAAAATTTTGCGCAGGCAGGTCGCTAAAGATCAAATCCGTGCGCGTGTTCGATTGAGCGGTGAACTCCTGATTGTCTACCTGTGTGTTGCCGTTTGAGTCGACAATAGTGACGAAAACCGATTGGTCGACGTCCGCGAGGCTTTGAATTTCAACGATAACCACTCCTGCAAAGAATCGATTATATCCACCAAGCAGAGTCGTCTCTCTACACTGGACCGTCACGCTCGCAGAACCACTCGGCGAAGTTTCAGAAACCTCTTCAACGCTAAATCGATATCTGCCGGTCTTTTGGGCTATGAGATTGACTCGCACACGAGCCCGTTCGACGGTCTGCACGCCATTCGCTCGTGGGAGTGCACCCGGATAATTTGTTCCGGTCTGAGCCAGGGTGACGCTTGCGCCATCAGGATCCACTGCAGTGCTGGTAAAGGCAAAGTAATCATCACTGGCCGGAAGCAGTGCGTTGGTGAGCACCGCACACTCATAGCTCCGATTCGCGTGTAGCTGCACATCGATTGTGTCGTCTTCCGATAAGGTCACCAGACTACCAGAGGCATACGCAGGGCTTCTGAGCACGAGATCCTGTGCAGAAGCAGGTAGGGCGATTAATAGAAGTGCTGAGATAAGGCCGATAGGAAGAGTGAGGTGTTTCATGAGCTTTAATTCTTCGGATTATGGTTATACAGAATTGAGGCAACGCAGGATCGTACGGATACCGGGGTTCCTGGGAAGCAGTGACGATACCACACAATAGGAAACTGTGGTTTTGAAGTTACACTCTATACGAGTATTCCCACACAAAAAAGCAGTTCGGCTTCTTAGCTCAATAGGGTCCGGCACCACATAGACATGGTGCCGGACTGGCGCTACTTCTTTTCTTCTTCGTTCTTGTCTAGTTCATTACCAATGAGCGCGCCAGCACCCGCTCCGGCAGCTCCTCCGATCAGAGCGCCGGAACCGGCGTTTCCACTCTGAGAACCTGCTGCTGCACCGAGTACAGCCCCTCCGGAAGCGCCGATTAGGGCGCCGCGGTCTCGCTTGTTCCAGTCCTCAGGATCTTTCAATCTGCCGTGTGTGCAGGCAGCTAATGACGTCGACAGTATAAGTAGCAGCAAGTACTTCTTCATAGCTAATCTCCATTCATCGTAAAGTCGCATGCTATCAGTGGAGAACTTACGAGGTAATGATCCAGATCAGGCATGTGCGAAAGCGCAAAAAAACCGCCGGGCTACGTGAGCCCTGGCCACGAAATTAGCGTGTCGCGATGATGTAGACGGCATGAACAATGCCGGGAATGTATCCCAGGAGAGTCAGTAGCAAGTTAAGCCAGAAGTGCTTTCCGATACCAACTTCCAGAAATACGCCTAATGGCGGGATGAAAATCGCAGCAATAATCTTTAATAAGTCGCTAGCGGTACTATCTGGTGCGGCGGTGCTCATGATTTTTCTCTCCAATTCGATAGACATAAAAGTAGAGCGATTCTTTTGGGAAAGCTCTCATAGCCTTCTATTACAGCGTCTAAAAGGCGCTATTGTTCCTGTAATTATGCTCAATCGTAGTGGTCTTCGAGAACGTTCGGTATGATCTGGCTCATGGCCCGCGTGTATCTCTGCCTTTTGCCGCGCTCTCCTCTCCCAAGGAGTTCGGCTAAGGAAACATCTTTCGATAGAATCATTAAAAAAGCGACCGGACTGGCGATTAGCCGAAGGCGATTGCGACAGCTATGGGTCGTCTTGCGAAAGAGCAAATAGCCGATGTTGATGGTCGAAAAGCAACTATGGGGAATAATGATTTTTCTGGCTTTTTGTTTACTCTCGTTTTTTGCCGCAGGGTTTGTAGAAGCCTAGCTCCCAAAACAAGCTGACGGCTGACGCATGATGGCATGGGTATATCCCAATAGTTTCTGCCGAATTCTCTTTAATTCCATCGTTTTGCAGTTCGTTGTTTTTTTGTCACGTGTGCAAACGTTTACCGTATAACCTATGCATCTTGCTCTTTCTTTACCCTGTTCAGAATAAGAACTACTTTTGAGCCGAGTGAATACTGATTCGCTCGGTTCGGAAGAACACGAAGCGTTTTACAACATCGCCCTCTGACTGGAGCTATGATGGCTGAGCACTCGACGCGTGGTGAGATTACCGTTTTTGGCAACGAGCACACTGTCGACTTCACTGAGCTGGATTACTACTGCTGCGAGTTCGAGGAGAGGTACGCGTACGACGGAATGACGGACGCGGAGTACCAAGAGGCCTGGGAGATGACAGAGTTGTGGTATCCCTACACCAACGTTCCGCACCACCTCGAAGTGGAGCTTCCTGCCGCCGGTGTTCGCGACCGGCGTCTTCGATCGGAGATGCTCTGGTACCAAGCCGATACGCTCATTGAGCTGCGTGAAGCACGTGAGCCAAGACGGCGGCGCGCGCCCAAGCCCTGGGAGCGTCGAAAGAAGCGCAACAAACAACGCATGCGCCGCCTCTGCCGAAAGTTTCCGGCGCGAAAAATGGATCCGGCTGCCTTCGAGGCGGTTCCTCCGGTTCTCGACCTCTACCCGTTCGAATTCGATTTGGAGGGGGTTCCGTCTCAGGAGGAATTGAGCTTCGAAGAAACCTACACCGCGTGGTTGGATTCACAAGAGTCCTTGGCGTAGTCATTCGTCATTCGGCGCCTAGCTACTTTTTCTGGCGAGGCGTCGGGGAGGGTGCCTTTTCTTTGGCATACCATGTTTTTTCTTGGTTTGGTGTTCTCCAACCTCCCTTTTCAAAAACAGCCAGAGATTAGGCGATGACCTACCCGAGCCTCCCGCTGAGGACGTCCTGCATACGGGCAGAACTGATACTACGACGACAGGAGAACCAGCCCCGAGATTAAAGCTTTACCCGGATTCGGTCGTTTATATAGCCAGTTCGAATAAGTTGGGGG
>JAUIMJ010000102.1 GCA_030433295.1 bacterium
CCTGGCACTGTGGATCGCCCTGTCGAAAGAAGGCAGTTGGAATAGCCGCGGCAAAGGGCGCATCACTGAAGACGGCTGCTCTCCCCATCACGCCGGTGGCCTGCAGGGTTCGCCCCAGGTGTTTACAGATATCGTTCATGTAATAGAAGGCGTCATCACCAAAGGGGTAGTCCATTACTACCAGCGCCGATTTCTTGCGGCCGAAGCGAGTGAGACGCTTTTTTAACCAGGGGTCGAGACCACTTTTCGCAATGCGGTCCAGATAGAATATCTGATATCCCAGCCCCGTGTTCAGGGGATTCAATCGGGTCTGCATGAAATGGTTGATTCGGTGTTGAGCGATGAAATCCGGCCAATTGTCATCCTGCCCCAACCAGGTTTCGAAGTGACTGTAGTCGTCTTCAATCGTTCCTGAACGTTTTCCGGGGAAAAGCGGGGTGAGCGCGCCGAGGAAGCTTTTCATATTTCCGGAGATGAAATACAGCGGTGCGTTCTTGTAGCCGGAATCAACAAGGTCCTGCTCCAGCATTTCAACCCAGCCCTCGCTGATGTCGCCGATGATAGGAGTTTTTAGAAACTCATTGGAGAAGGTCACACTGATGCGCGCCTCAGGGTCTTTGAGCGCTTTAAGAGCGACGCTGCCCATGTCGTAGATAACCCGCGCAAGGGAACCATGAAATCGAGCGGCATCCACTTCGCGGATTCGGTCAATCGGATTGCCGGTGATCCGCGCCAGTTGAATGAGCAGATTGTCACTGCGATCGTCTTCAAGGATCAGACGCTCAAAGTTTCTCCAGTTGAGCACGTTTTGTGCCGCGTATTGAGCAACTTTATCACCTTCAATATAGATACAGGTGATCATAGAAATGCGATCGAGGATGCGAATCTTTCCGCCTTTCACCACCAGCGTCATCTGACGGGGCGAGACGCGATAGCCAAATTCCCGTCGTGCGGGAACTGCAATCTGTGGGAACTTGCCGTACGGATCTTCGTCGCGGACAATGTCTATGTGCGTGCAGGATTCAATACCTTTCGGAAGGCGCTCGAGCGCATAGGCAAGAGCGTCGAGGTCGAGTTGCGGAGACTCGGCCAGGGGATACATGCATGGCTTGATGCGACGAACTATCTGGCTGAGTACCGCACCGGATGTTCCTCCCGGGTTGTAGCCACCCCTGATACCAATGCCACGGGTTGCATCGAGCAGTGCCTGTAAAAGAGCACTGTCTGAACTTTGAATTTTTGGACCACCGATCATGCTTTCTCCGGATTAAAGACTCATAATTCTTTGATGTTTTCCGGGCTTTGGAGATTCTCTTAGGTGCTGGAATATGAGCGGACGGGGAGAATTGGGGATATTCGTCTGGAATAAGGCAAAAGTTTAGAGAAGACCGTGCATCCGCTTGCGAGGAACCTTTGTAGTAGATGACACGATCAGGCGGTACGCCCCGGGGAACTCGATTCAGGAGTCCCCGGGGATCGTTACCTTAATTCCTACGAGAGAGCCGCCGGGCTACTCGTCGTCGGAAACGCTCGGCGCGAATGAATCCTCGCAGAGCTGATCGACGAGTTGCAGGGTCCGGTCGACGTGGTTCAGCCATCCTCGGACGTCCAGGAGAAGGTCCAGAGCAAAATTTTGCCAGGTCGGATCGGTATCCCGCCAAATGATCGCAAATGTCTGCAAGCCCTCGCGAACGGCCACAGGATCTTTCTGGGCGTCTAACTCCGCGAGTTTTTCGACCGTCCCCGTGATCGCAGCGACGAAGGTCGGATTTCGATTGTAGTCGTTATCCTTCAGCGTTTGTGAATGCTGATTCAGCCGCGAAATGACGCAGCTGAGCAATTCACGGTAGGCAACCTCACTCAGGGTAAGCGGCGGTGACGTCGTTGTCATACAGAGAGAACCTTAAAAAAACAGGAGATTGACTGCTCAGCAACGAGCTGAACAACAACCATTCAGAATGAAGTGGTTGCCTCTACAAAGCACAAGTAACCACTTCAATGCGGCAGCGGATGCCCGATTGGGGCGAGAGCATAGAGTTGGGCATGAAAATTGTCAAGTATTAGGGCTGATTGACCGCGTTTCTCGAGAAATTGTTCGAGAAAAACGGAGGCTTATGGGACTATGAGAAAGATTTCAGGGAAGAGCCTTTTTTGCCAAGGAATTGTCGTTTCCGGTCGACCTATAGAGGGGAGCCTATTAACCGTAGGGTGAGAATTCGGATTCATCGGTCTCACGCGAAGAAGAGGAGCTATCATGAACTGTCCGGCATGCTCTAAGCAGCTCGTTGAATACAAAGCAGGAAGTCTGATGATTGATATCTGTCGCGATGGTTGTGCGGGTATCTGGTTTGATAAAGACGAGCTGGAAGCTGTTGATGAGGGTAAGGAGCCCTTTCCCGAGGATCTCCTCCAGGTACTGCGCAATGCAAAAGTGGTTGTCGACCACAGTAAAGACCGTCACTGCCCGAAATGCAGCAACCAGCTTCTGGTAGAGCAATACTACGATTCTTCAGGACAGGTGGCCATTGATACCTGTATGACCTGCGGTGGGCACTGGCTCGACACCGGGGAGCTAAAGAGCGTTCGTCAGGACAACACGGCAAGCGCCGAACGCGACCAGGCGATAGAGCAGTACATGAGCCGGAACAAAGAGCGCATAAAGTCGATTGACGCGGCTCATCGGGTGAAATCTATTTTTAAGCTACTCTTCTAATGTATTCTTTATAGATTGCTTCTTGCGGATTGCGATTGAGCGATACGTATCAGGCGTTCTTAAAATTGCGGTAGTGAGGCACAGCGCTGTTCTTGAAAAACCTTGGAAATGGTTTTGCATGAGCGAAGTGCCTGCATTCCTGCGATTCGGCTCCTGCGAATTGGCCCCATGTGAATCGGCCGGTGCGATTTGGCCGGGGCGCAACCTTCATGTCTCATCGAGGAGACTGAGGATTTCGTCAGCGGGCTCCGATCCCAGTTCAACCGTGGCATCAATCGATAGCTCCGGCGGAACCTGCTCAGCTGCATCGACAAGGATGGCGATGCGAGTGGTAAAGCCCGCGGCGCCAGACTGCAGATTACTGCAGACACTTGCCAGAGTCGGAGCATCAAAAACATCCAGCTTGATCACCAGGACCTGCGGAGTCGAATCCTTCACCTCCATTGCAAGCTCCCATGAAGTTCCGCTTCCGCTGCGAACCTCGACCTTGCGATCCTTAAATTCCTGCATCAGCTCAGCGGCGCCCTCTCCCCAGAGAAGCACGACCGAGCTCTCCGGACCGAAAGCATCCATAGGGAGGCCGTTTTCCTTGATGAAGGTGATGAGGTTCGCACGGGGGATGCGCCGAAACCTAGAACCAGGAACCCGGAATCCTTTCAGAGTGCCGTTGTCAAAGCAACGGATCACAGTTTGCTGCGAGATCTTCATGATCTTCGCACATTCACCCGTGGTGAATACTTCCTTTTTGGTGTTTACCATGGTGTTTCTCCACAAAGGACAAGGGATGGAAATCTCTCAAAACACAGGTCTTGAGAGATCTCCATCGATCGTCCTGATGTGGTGTGCTGAAGGAAGAAGGCGAGATAGATGTATGTAAAACAGAATTGAACAGCGTCGTGCGAATTGAAGCGAAGTTCAAATCACACGCGCGTAGTAGTGAAATACCCGGCATGCTGAGGTCAAGGTTCGAGAAATCAGGATAGCAAGAGAGTGAAGAGATCCAAAATGTCTCAGGGTATCAGCCCCGAAGGGGAGGAGACCGCGGGCGTGACGGTTTTAGCTAGTTAATTGAAAAGACGCATCTTAATTCACGAGTCGTCCACTGCGAGAATGGGGAGTGGTGGAGACGCATACCAGGCTAAAAGGCGACGATCTGTCGGAAGATACTCGCGTTGAACTGCATGAAGGAAATCTGGTCTTCTGTGAATTCAGTGCGGCAGCTGTCGACGGTGTACGACATATGGTTGTGAATAGGATCTACCCCGGGCTGATCCGGGCAGGAGTCCCGCCCTACCGGACATGGCTCACTTG
This sequence comes from bacterium, assembly GCA_030433295.1. Taxonomy (GTDB): domain Bacteria; phylum Bdellovibrionota_C; class UBA2361; order SZUA-149; family SZUA-149; genus JAUIMJ01. Next base: position 4,025 of record JAUIMJ010000102.1, read on the forward strand.
GGAACTGTTCACGAGGTGTGTCTGAAATGAGATCCGTGAACAATCCGTCACACTCTCCGAGGAAGGTATGAAAGAGCCCCAGCCAATGCCCGGCCTCATGCACCAATACGTGCCCGGTATTATAGTTGTTTAATGAGCCGCCGGGCAAAGTTCGATAATTCATCACCACACCGTCGTACGGTTCAAGCAGGCGATAGAATACGGGTAGCGTGGAGTATCCAAGAATCTGCCCATCAGAACCATCGGGTGTCGCGATGTCGACCAGGTAGACGTTGAGGACATTTGCACCTCCTGTTTTGAGCTGGGGTTTTACCTCAACCTCGGTGGTGGACCCCGGGGAGAATACGTGCCAGTCCGGATTGCGAACTCTGTTTATTCCCAGAAGGCTGAAGCGAAAGGGAGTTTCAACTCCGCCGGTCTCACCGCTGTAGGCGCGATTGAGTACGGCAATTTGCTCGTTGATCATCGCGTCAGGAACTTCTCCCTCCTCGGGGGAGGGGCCTGCGCTTATCACGTGAAAGATGACCGGTATGTCGACCGTTTCACGGAGAAGACCATAGGTCTTGAGAAAACTTTCCTGGGCCAGGTAGCTGAGGAACTGGGATTGCAGCTCAAGGATGGTCTGATTATCGAGATTTACCGTGCCGCAGAATCCCCGACTGAAGGCGTTTGCCAGGTTCGCAATAACGGGCTCTGAGGCGTTTGAGCTGCTGGTACTCGTGGTTGAGAAATCACTAGATGATGAGTCATCTCCGCCTCCGCCAGTGGCGCAGGAGATACTGAGCGTCAGCGTGGCGAGCAGGAGGTATCGAATTGGGTTTGGGAAGCAGGGCATAGCAATAAGAGTAACCTTTCTAAAAACAATGTTTCTCTCTGATTATGCCGAATCAGCCGGGCGGGGTGATAAATACGCTTCAGAAGTTTTTCTATGTTTTTCAGGAGAAATGGCCAGAATTATTAAGTAAATACGAGAGATGTCGATGGTCTAGAGGGCGGCCTAAATCCGTTTTAGGAGTGCGGGTGCGCGTCATTGAGGAAATCCACGTCAAATCGGGTAGTATGGCAAATTCAATAGATTCTGTAGTCCTTTCAAGCGTTCAAACCACAAGCAGCAGGAACGCTAAAACAACATCGAAGCAGGAGACCTCTGAGGATCGACTCGGACAGGCAGCTCGACTGAGTGTCACCCCTGATGCGATTGCCGATCAGGCGGCTATTGTATCTCTCAGCGGCAGTGGCAGTCTCACCGGCGTGGTGAACGCCTCGATTGCCGTTGGCGGCCCTGATATCAGTGGACTGCAGAATCGGGAAAAGCCGGCAGAGCCGATTGCCGGGCAGGAGTTTGAAAATATCATTCGCACGGCGACGAGCAGTGTTACTGCGAGCGCAGATTCTTCGGATACTGAAGCAGTCGACGCAAGCGAGACTGAAAATTCCTCAGATAGCGTGGTAGAAAATGTAGACGTTGATGACAGCGACGGCGTTGACGCGGTGGATTCCGCGGTAGTTCCCTTTGAGATTGATGCAGAGGAGGAAGAAGAGGACGAAAATGATCAGGGGGAGAACGAGCAGGGAGATGATGACCAGGGTAATAACTAGCGGGGCAATGCGCAGTGTCTTGCGTGCCGCTTAGGTCGTACACAGCTTCGTCCAGGTGACCTTTTTTCTAGCCGTGAGCTCCTTCCGATGCCCGGGCTTTTTTCAGATTATCGCGCAGCTTTGTCAGACGCGTGCGTTCTTCATCAGCCCGCCAGAGACATCCCTCGACGATTTTTGCCTGCAGATGCTCAAGACTGTGTTCGTGAAACATGCGCGCCAGTTCAACTGACTCATCGAGGGCCTGAGAAAATTTAAGTACATACTCTTCAGCGCCCGGGCTGTGGCGGGTTTGTTTCAGGGCAACGGTGAGTCGGTATAGATTGCGTAAAATCACTTCAGCAAAGGCTTTGTTGCGATCTTTTGCTTCCAAAAGCTCCTGACTGAACGGAGCCCCTTTTGTCGCAGACACCAGTACTGATTCACAGGTATCAAGGGTTACCGGGGGAACGAGGAATCCCCGAGCACCGCGGCAGATGAGATCAAAAACGCGGTCAATCACCGGATCCTCGGTTATTGCCACAAGCGTCATATTTCGCTGGCTGGCGACCATATGATCAACGAATGTTACGACGTCCATATCATTTGAGCGGGCGTCGAACAGCATATGACTGACGGAGTTCGGGCTTATCTGCGAAAGAGCAAACGCATGGCTTGAATAGCCGTCTACATGGGGGAATCCGATCGTTTTTGAGATGTACTTATACTGGTTCAGGGTCTGAGTATTACCGCACACCACGACCATCCTGTAGCCTGACATACCGGAGTAGAATTCGCTCTCCTCTGACAAGATTTTTCTCCCAGCGTTTTCCGAAAAACATAAAAATTCTTAGTACCCGGTGTGAATCAGGACAGGGCGGAAACAGCAATGCCTCATGTCTGACCACCAGCACCTAGGGGCACAGGCAATGCACTATAGAGCTATCGACCAAGTGGCCGAAAAAGTGAATCAGAAAAGAAAAATGGAGGAATCTCGCAGGGTTTTGCACAAATAATTATAGTATTTGTAGCGTGTTAGCTGGGGGCGACTGCTGGGGTGGCGGTGCGAGCGAATTTTTTTGCTTGTCGCAGAGCACATCAGCCTCGGGTGCCTGCACCCCGAATTCTTCAGTTCTTTTCCAGATGGTCGATATTTTTAATGAGGCCTGTGCCTCGGGGAGTGTTTTCACGTTTAGCGTAGCAGCGGGGGTTATCACGCGATGGGTTTTGAAGAAGAGATGTTTTTAGGAGGCCATGAGTCCTCCAGCCACGATGATTTTTATCCCGAAAAAGCGAAGCCGGTAATTTTGCTGGTGGATGACGACCCGGATCAGCTGCTTCTGTTTACCACAATACTCAGCAGCGATGGCTTTGATGTGATCACGGCTGACAGCGCCCAGGAGGCACTGGCAATGCTCAGCGAGACGCAGGTCGACTGCGTGGTATCCGATTTTATGATGCCCGAAATGGACGGTAGTGTCTTCGTGCAGTGTGTGCGCGAATCCTCAATGCTTGAGCATATTCCGGTAGTGCTGCTAACCGCAGCAAGCGCGGATGTCGAAATGTCACTCATCGGAGCCGGCGCGGACATCTTTTGCTCCAAAGATCGCGGACGAAAGCAGCTTTCTCGACAGATACGGCTTTTGCTGGCGTAGCCATCAAAGCGCGCACAGGTTTCAGCTATTCGAAAGACTGTATTGTTTTTGCGAGAATCTCCGCCTGACTTTCAGCCTCAGCGACATCGTAGTAGTTTGTTTTAAACTGCATGATTTCCTGCTGTACGCGTTCAGCGACCGGGCACTTGTCCTTGTAATACTCGACAAAACCGCCTGAGTATCGTTCGTCATTCACTACTCGTCTAATGCGAAAGTCGGATGCCTTCCACATCGGTTCGTTATAGGTAAGACGCCAGGCCGCGTAAAACCCGTGCCCCCCGAGTTCCTTGAAGCGCGCGCGAAATCCCTGCCAATCAGTTGGAGCGGCCGGGAGATCAATTCTGGGTGCGAAGGTGTAGTAGGAGTGCACATATTCATCCGGCACCAACTGAGGATGTATCCAGGAACAGCCACTGATCGCTTCAAGGAAGAGGGAAGCGCACTTTTGTCTCATGGAGACCAGTTCCTCAATTCGCTCAAGCTGACCCAGAGCAACGGCAGCCGCAATATCTGACATCTTGTATTTAAACCCGAGTGATGTATGCCGTACAAAGTTCGGATTCTGCAGGGCGTCGCGGGTGATTTCCCCGGTCTTCGCCCGAACGATATCGTAACCGACAATCGCAAACTGACGAACTCTGTCGGCAAGTTCCTCATCGTTTGTCAGCACCACACCCCCTTCGCCTGAGGTAATATGTTTGGATCCCTGCAGGCTGAAGCTTGAGAGATCTCCTAAGGAGCCAACGACTCGACCCTTGTAGTATCCGAGGTAGCACTCCGCATCATCCTCGATAACCTTGAGGTTGTGACGTTTTGCAATATCATTAATCGGGTCAAAATCCGCGGAAAGGCCATATACGGAGACGGGGAGGATCGCCTTCGTCTTCGGCGTGATGGCTTCTTCAATTTTCTGAGGGTCAAGGTTGTAGGTGCCCGGGTCAACATCAACAAACACCGGCGTTGCCGACTGATAGAGCACGGCAAGAGAAGTGCTTGCCATGGTCAGGGGCGGAACGATTACCTCGTCGCCCTCCTGCACACCGCTGGCAGCAAGCGCAGAGTGCAGTGTCGCTGTGCCGTTGACGTGAGATATGGCAAATCGCATACCGAAGCGTTCAGCAAAGGCTGCTTCGAAGCGTGCATTCATCTTTGACATGCAGGAGCCTCGAAATTCATCATCGAGAACCTCTTTTACATAGCGGTATTCTGCGTCACCAATTCTTTTCATGAGTTTTTTTCCATTGACGTAGTAAGACCCTGATTGCGAGGAATCTCGGGCATGAGTTGGGCGATGTCAGGTCTTCTATCGAGAAGTGACAGGACATCCTGAAAGCCAAACATTTTCTGTTCTGTAAAGAGTTCGTCGTACACTGCTCGTGCGAAGGCAAGATCCTCCTCGGTGTCAATAGTCCAGCGCATGTGAGACAGATCACTCGAGTGGCTTACGTTCCCCAGAGAAAACACTGCGGGATTCTGCCAGATAAACGGAGTTACATGTTCGCGTTCAAACTCCTGCGTCGCCGATTTATGGGCCCGTTCCAGGGCATCGAAGGTAAACACCTCTACGTCCATTCCTTCCGGATAGCTCGGAGTCAGTGCGTTACTGCAATAGTCATGTTTCTCGACATTTCGCGTATCGATCACACGGTCTATAACCGAGGGATCTTTCATTGCGTCATCCGCTGTGATTCGCACGATAACATCGGCATCAGCAGAGAGAGCGGCATGATAGTAGCGGTCAAGCACATCATTCACAGAGCCCCGGTAGACTGCAATTCCTTCGCTCCTGGCCCAGTCAGCAAGTTCGTCATCTTCAGGGGCGTCTGTTGTTGCGAGCAAGCTGCCCGAAATATGGCCTGCCGCGGACGCTCGTGAGAAAACGTGATGTAGCAGGGGATGTCCTGCGATGTCGGCAAGAACCTTACGCGGAAGCCGAGTCGAGCCGAGCCGTGCCTGCATTATTGCGATTGTTTTCATGCTTTTTGTGGATTCCACATTGGCGCCCCATTTTGGCGCAAGGGCCGATTCCTTCATCGAGCTCTCGTGAGGGGACAAAGATGACGGTCTGCATGATAGACCAAACCGACGTCAGTTCAGGTCCATCTTAGATGAACAGGCCGGGGTTCTTCAAGCGTCAAATACCTCCATGTATGTTTAAGCTCGTGTTTAGGAGTGCAAACGTGTGTTATACCGGATGCGATACTTTTATTGAGCTACCGTTTATTGAGTTTTAGGGACATACCTCTGCATGTGTGGGATAGCTGGTTACAGGACGCAAAAATCGATTGAGCCCTCAGTGCTCGATACAATGCTGGCGGCGCTGTATCATCGAGGCCCTGACTCTGCTGGTGAGTATCGAGCCCTGCCTGACGCTGCCAGTGATTGTAGCAGTGGCTTCGCCGGTAGTTTTGTCGGCGGCATGCGGCGTCTCTCTATCAATGACTTAGAGACCGGGGATCAGCCTCTCTACAACGAGGATAAAAGCGTTGTTCTTTTCTACAACGGAGAGATCTACAACTATCCGCAGCTGAGAGGGACGCTGGAGTCCAAAGGGTATCGTTTTCGAACGAGATCTGACGGTGAGGTGATCTGTCACCTCTATAAGGAGTACGGTGCGGACCTCTTCGGCCATCTCGATGGCATGTTCGCTGTAGCCCTGTGGATTGAGCCGGAGCAGCGGCTTATCCTTGCGAGAGACATTCCCGGTGAGAAGCCGCTCTATTATTCGCAGCTGCCCGATGGTGATCTGGTATTTGCCTCTGAGATAAAAAGTCTGCTGGCATTTCCGGGTCTCGATCGAAGCCTGAATTACCAGGCGATTTGGGACTTCCCCACCTTCCTTTGGATTCCCGAGCCGGAGACGATATATCGCAGTGTCTCGGCTCTTCCCCGCGGCCATATGCTGATATCCGATCCCGCGGGCTCGCGGATTCTCCCGTACGAAAACCTTTTTCGAAAATCGCAGGAACCCATGTCCGATGAGGAGTGTGTTGTTGAAACACGGCGGGTGGTAGAGGAGGCCGTTACTTCCCGTCTGCTCTCAGATGTTCCGCTCGGCTGCTTCCTCAGTGGCGGTCTCGACAGCTCTATCGTTGCGGCGCTCGCGGCGCGTGAGTATCCCAAATTGAAAAGCTTCACTATTGGTTTTGAGGATGTTGATGACCCGTACCACGGTCGTGCTGATGAGTCTTCCCTCGCCAAAGAATTTGCTGACCTGCTGGGAATAGAAAATCACCTCACCCGAGTAACTGCGGATGTGTTCCGCTCGGATCTCGAAACCTTTTGTCATTTTGCTGATCAGCCCTTCTCCGTGTCTTCAGGGCTTGGCATTCTCTCAATCGCTCGTGCTGCGAAAGAGCAGGGCATCTCTGTCCTGCTTTCAGGCGACGGGGCCGACGAGTGCTTTGGCGGATATTCCTGGTATGCGCATCTGGCGGAGGCCAATGCGGTGGGTGCTGAGCTACTCGGCCGAGGGGAGGCTTTTTCAGCAGAGCAAAGTTATTCGTATCAGAGCTTTGGAGCGCCAATTGAGGAGCGGATTGCGCAGTTGGGCAGGCTGGATGCTCCGACCCGCGCCTGGGCCTGGCATTACTATGCCTCCGAGGCCCATAAGGGCGAATTGTTTTCAGCAGATATGCGTTCCGAGCATGCGTCCTCTCTGCGACATTTTCAGGCGTTTAGTCCTGAAGCTACATGGTCGGAGGAGATGTATATTGCGCAGGATCGCGCATATTATTTCCCTTTCGAGATGATGCGGAAGATGGACCGCATGACTATGGCCTGCTCTGTTGAAGGCCGGGTCCCCTTCGCCGCTCCGGCGGTACTCGCCCATGCTGAGCGGCTTTCGTATGGGCAGTGTGTTCGGGAGGGGCAGCTAAAGTGGGCACTTAGAACGGCCTTTTCTGATGTTCTTCCGGATACGGTCAGGCATCGTCCCAAGCACGGGTTTAACGTTCCGATAGATCACTGGTTGAAAGGGCGTTGGAATGATTTACTGCAGGAGACATTTTCATCTGACTCTGCCCTGGCTCGACATGGATTGATTTCCGACGGGGCTATCGGAAGGGCTGATGCATTGCTGCACGATCCCGTGGGCCTTCATGGGCATACTCTTTTTTCTTATATTATGCTGAACATGTGGTTGGAGAAGGAATATGGAAATAATTGCTGAGATAGGTCAGAACCACAATGGTGATATGGGTCTTGCAAAAGAACTCATCCACGCGGCAAAACAGGCCGGCGCTGATGTGGCAAAGTTTCAGGTCTATGACGCAAAGGCGCTTTTCCCGAAAGAGGGAAATGAGTGGTATGAATACAACTGTAAGACTGAATTATCGCGCGATGATCTTTCTCTACTTGCCGATGAGTGTGCTTCAGCTGGGATTGAATTCATGGCATCGGTTTTCGATGTCGAGCGGATTGCCTGGCTTGAGGCCTGCGGGGTGCGTCGATACAAGCTGGCGTCCCGGTCTATTACCGAGCGAGAACTCATTAACGCTTTGACCGCCACCGGTAAGCCACTTATCGCTTCGCTGGGCATGTGGGAAGGGAGTGAGTTTCCGCAAATCGAGTCGTCTGCCGACGTTCAATTCCTGTATTGCGTTTCAAAGTACCCTACGCCGCTGGAGGAACTCAGGTTGTCTGAAGTGGACTTCGGAAAGTATCGGGGATTCAGTGATCACAGCGAGGGGATCACCGCTGCGCTGACCGCCTGTGTTCTTGGGGCGGAGATCCTTGAAAAGCATTTTACCCTGGATAAATCACTCTATGGTCCTGATCATATCTGCAGTATGGTTCCCTCGGAGCTGGGGGAATTGAGCGAGAAGGTTCGGGAAATTGACCTCTGCATGGCCAGGTAATTCCAATTAATACAGGTAGTTGTGAAATACTGCGGCAAAATGGTAAGAAATAAGAATTCTTTCTCGTTCTCCGGCATCTAAATAGGGCGCCCGCCTGCACGCCGTATTCGCAGAGCGCAAGCCTTTGATACATGGAGTTACGAGGTGAGTAGCTATGAAAGAAAAGAAGTCCGGCGGCATACCCAACCCGATGATTCCATACTTCATCGAGGGTTCGTATTCCTTCATTAAGCCAGAAATTATTGCTGAGAGTGACCGCTCGTTTCCTCTGATGCTGAATATCGAGCCGACGCTGGCGTGTAACCTTGGCTGCTTCATGTGTCCTGCACACAACAACAGTGTGAGTAACATGCGTAAATCGGGTCTGATGACCTGGGAACTCTACACCAAGATCATCGACGAGTGTGCAGCAGAGGGAGGGGTGAAGATCCTCAATCTCCATAAGGATGGTGAGTCACTGTTGCATCCGAAATTCGCCGACATGATTACGTATGCCAAGGAGAAGAAGGCCGCTGAGGTCATTCACTTCAATACAAATCTCACATTCAAGAACCAGAAGCTCGTCGACAAGATTCTCCTGAGCGGCGTTGACGATATTACGTTTAGTATCGATGCCGCATGCCCGGAAACGTTTTACGAAGTGAAAGGTAAGGACCTTTATCAACAGGTCGTTGATAATGCTCGAGCCTTTTACAAACGGCGTGACGAACTAGGTTTGAAAGCTCCCTACATGCGAGTGAAAATGCTCGGGACAGGCGAGAATGCCGAGGAGCTTGAGCGCTTTCGTGAGATGTGGATCGACACTGCTGACGAAGTGCAGGTGCAGATGCTTCATAACTTTGCTGGCGGACTCGAGTTTGATCGAAGCCTTCAGGAAAATCGCTTTCCGTGTGCATTCCTCTTCTACTCTACTGCGATTAACTGGGATGGGACGGTTACCATCTGTCATAGGGATTTTAAGGGTGAAGATCTCTTTGGTGATGTTAATGAACATACCCTGAAGGAAATCTACACCGGTCAGAAGTATCGGCGGTATATGGAACTCCATAACACGGGCAAGGAAGAGCAGATCTCACTTTGTCAGTTTTGTGACAACTGGAAGGATGGTCCGAATCTGGCTGACATGACCCAGCGCCTGGCGAACCCACCAGGGGGCCCAGGTCTTCCCGAGGAACCAGAGCTTGAGGTGGAGGAGTCCGGATCCCTTGCTGGTCGCTCAAGCACCTTGCCGATCGTCAGCTGAGCAATGCCCTAGGAACCGAGGCTTTGGGCTATCTTATGTGACTGCTCAGAGTTAATAACGAAACTCTCTTCGC
>JAUIMJ010000103.1 GCA_030433295.1 bacterium
AGAATCCTCGGAATGGGCGATGTTTTGACCCTGATCGAGAAAGCAAGCCGCCAGGTAAGCGTTGAAGACGCAAAAAAACTACAAAAAAAGCTAAAAAAGAATGAATTTACTCTGGAAGACTTCCATTCTCAGCTACAAACCATTAAAAAGATGGGGTCCATGGGCTCCCTGATGCAGATGATGCCGGGTATGGGCAAGATGATGAAGGGAGTCGATGAAGGGGCAGCGGATAAGGAGCTTGCCCGCATTGAAGCGATCATCCTCTCGATGACCCCTGAGGAGCGCCGCGACCACAAAATCATCAACGGTAGTCGGCGCAAACGGATCGCTCGTGGAAGTGGCACCAGTGTTGAAGAACTCAACCGAATGCTTCAACAATTCAGCAGCATGAGAAAGGTCATGCGCAAGATGTCCAAAATGGGACCTGCGGCTGCCATGCGTGGCCTTGGAGGTCTGGGAAATCTTGCCGGCCTTGGCGGAAAGCTCCCGAAGTAAAGGTATTCGGGCAAACTGCCATATGAGAGTTGCGCGTTGTAACGGTAACGCTTAGTCAATCGAAGGAACTCAAGAGTCTTTCGGGGAATTCCCTGTAGGCTTTGAATATACAAAACAGTTCAAACGCGTATCCGTAAAGATTGCGTATGAACGCATTGGAGAAAATGAATGTCAGTTACTATTCGCATGGCGCGACACGGAAGAAAGAAGCGCCCGTTTTACCGGGTTGTAGTCGCAGACAAAGATATGCCGCGCGACGGACGATTTCTTGAACTCGTCGGCACGGTAAACCCACTCACCGATCCGCATACGGTTAACCTCAAGGAAGACCGAATAAAGTATTGGCTCGGTGTTGGTGCGCGCCCTTCAGATACGGTGTCTAACATCATTGAAAAAGAAATCCCCGGACACCTCTCTGAACTCGAAAACAAGCGACTCGAAAAGATTCGCTCTCGTCGAGCAAAGCGCAAGCAGCGGGCCAAATAAGCTCCTGCTCCTCAGCCCAGACTTTGTCGGCGTGGCCGTTCGGTTCATGCCGGCATTGTCGGTGCTAGCCGCACCAACCCAAGCCTCATCTTAAAGCACGACTCCCGCAACCGCGTTCTACTCCCTACAAGCGGAGACATTTGTGTTTGGCCCTACGAGGTGGCCGAATTCGACTCCAGCAACTTCTCAAGAATAGTAAGACGTTCTTTCAGTTGCGATTCCGTACATTCCTTCTGACTATCGACGTTCTGCTGCCGATTAAGCTGGGCATGAATCCGAGAGTGCGGGGCTCCCGAGCGACGGTGATAGTTGGAAACCAGCGTCCGTATTTCTTTTACGATTTGCCCTTTTAGCTCAGAGCGAGTCAGTGGTTCTGTAGACGTGGGGAGCGGACTATCGTCGCCCCAGAAATCGGAAGCAGTCGAGTCCCCCCCCGGCTGCTCTCCCCAGAGAGACAGCTGACCGCCGCCCATGATTACCGAGTCTACTCCGCTGTTAAAACTCGACAACGCTCGCCAGGTATCCTCCTTTTCCTCGCGCTCGCGTTCCGATTCTTCGGGAATATCAAGAAACTCGTCGTCTTTGACCTGAATACAGTGCCTCTGCTCCTCTTCGATCTCCTCTGCCAATATCCTCAGCCAGGGATCTGCCGGCAGATAACAAAATGCCGGCTGCGCTCCATTGGGGGTAAGCGTTCTGCGTACGATACGCCCCAGAAACTGACGAAAATACATTTTCGTTCGAATTGTCGTTGCGTATACGCCAACGCGAAGCCGAGGAATGTCTACCCCCTCACTAACCATATTACAGGCTACCAACCATGGTGCGGTCCCAGCCGTGAACTGCTTCAACTGCGCACTGGCATTCGTATCTTCAGAAAGAACTACGACAGGTTTAACGCCGGACACACGATGCAGCACACGGGCAAGTGCTCTGGCATTTTTTTGACTGGAGGCCACGAGCAAACCGGCCGCTTCCGGATGACTTCGCCTAGTTGCCATGAGCATATCCTGCGCATCTTTGAGCATGGGTTCAATCCAACCTGATTCCGGATCAAGAGCTGCTCGCAAGCGTTTTGTCCTCCCTACCCTGTCGAGGGGATCGGAGAATTGTGCGACTGACTGAACTTCTCCGTCGCTCCATGAAACCTCGCCGCCATAGGTAAAGAAAACGGTCGGTCTACAGACCCCGTTCTCAATCGCGTTCTCATACGAATACACATAATCCGGCTCACTGACACCGGCATCGTTATAGCTGACGAAGGGAATGCTATTGTTATCACTACGAAATGCGGTACCGGACAGGCATAAGATGAAGGAACTTTCTTTTAGTGCCTCGCGCAGGGCGTTACCCCAGCTCAGACCATCAGCAGCATGATGGACCTCATCGAGGACAACTGCTGCACCCTTACTAAGCCGAGAAAAAATATCAGGTCGGTTACCAATCTGCTGGTAGGTAACAACAACGCCGTGATAGTCAGCGGCGATCTTCCGCTGAGAGTCGCCAAATCCGGTGTCGAGAGAAAGACCCTGCGTCTGCGCTGAGCGGGCCCATTGTAGCTTAAGATGAGTGGTAGGCACTACAACGATTAAGCGTCGAGCACCGCTACGCATTTGATGGCGACAAACTCGAAGTGCCGCGGTGGTTTTACCAGCTCCCGGAGTGGCCTCCCACAGAAGAGTTCTTCGACCGGAGGCGCAGGCATCGCGATACACACCAAGTGCTTGCTTCTGCCATTCCCGTAATTCTCCCCGCATCTTCTAAGGCACCACCTACTGACAATATCAAGCTTCAGAAGTTAGCGAGTAAGAAAATTCCTGTCGAGAAAAATGTCAGCACAAAAAAAATTGCTTGATTTATTTAGCAGGCTTTGTCTTCGGCGTTGCCGGGGTATGCCCCTCAACCGAAAGTCGGCGTCTGGCTCGAACCGCCAATTCACTTTTCGGATCGGGGAACAATTTCAGAAAGCGGGTTGAGAAGGCGGTAGCTCTCCGTGACGAGCGACTCACCGAAACGACAAAACTTGCAAAGGGGACTGAGCGCATACCGTCTTTCGACTGTGCAAGAGACCAGCCGCCCATCACTAAATGATGAAACTCCCCGTACTGATCGTAGACAACTTTATAGACCGGACGCATGGACTCCATATCGACGACCAGAATCTCTCTGCCCATCTTTCGAAAGGGGTCTCGATGCTGCACCTCGATGATCCAAACCTGTCGAGGGATAAAATACGCAGTACTCGGTATCCACGGAGCCTTGTTTGAAAACCTCCGATTCTCAAAGTTCCACATGGTCATTGAAAACGAGGCGTCGAATCGCTGATGAGAACCACGAGCCGTGAGCAAAGATTCCTCTTTTTCGGGCGAAACGTCATCAATAAGGGCATCCGTCTTCTTCTGCTCAAGGGAGGCAATCGCAGCAACCCCGCCTCTGGCCGGTGCAGACTCGAGGACAAAGGGGATCACTGAGGGAAAGGGCACGAGAAGAGTCTTTTGATCAACCACACGCGCATCGAGCCCCTCAATCTTGCTCGACCAGACCAACAAATCCTCCGCACTCAGCAAGCCGCCAAGTAAGCCATCACCGCGGTTAGAACTCATAACTTCCCTGGTAGAGCCTATTACCGGCGAATGAATCCAGACCGCATCTTCAGTCGCATTGAGGAACCTCAAACTGAGGTGAGCAAAACCGGCAACAACCGGGGGAGCATAGAGCTGCAGGACCTCCCGAAAGAAATAGGACGTATCACCTTGCTTCTCCGCTGAGGCATCATCAGATCCGGGCTCATCCGGAAAAAATAAGCGAAACAATACTGCTGAGCTTTTGCGAAGCAGGACATTCGACCCAATCCACATAAGCTCGGAGTCATACATAAGCTCAGGCTCAACATAGTCTCCGGCTGCCACATTCCAGAGAATTTTGTACGCTTTCCTGACGGGATCGATTTCTTTGTTAACCTCGTTCGCAAAGCCAAAGGGATACCCGCTCCCAACATGCAGGGCCGGACTCACCGCATGCTCCGGAGTGAGAGAGAAGGTATTCTCCTTAGTCTTCTGCTCCCATTCCTTCGACAGTCGCCAGTCAAAATCGATTTCCTTTACTATTCGCGCAGCAAACAGGTCGGCCTCTATCCAGGCTGCAAGCGGCGCGATTAAAAGGTCGCGAAACAGATGTAAGTTATTGCGTCGCAACACAAGGGCAGGAGCTCTGTCTCTCGGTCCCGGAATAGTCGGGACCTGTATTGGCAGCACTATCGCTGGGGCTCGTTCCACCGCCGCAGCATCTTTTACCCTTTCGCTCTTCTCTCCGGCTGTCTTTCCGGGAGAATCCTGGGCGAATAAATCGTTCGGAAAAATATGAGCACCGGCCACGATGCACAGGAGAAAAAAGAACAGGCAGAGCGGCAGACCGAGGCGAGGTAGTTCTCGAAAAAATGTACCGTCTTCAGGTGCTTTCATTCAACACACAACATGCATAGATAAGAGATGATCGAAGTAGTTCAGTAATACTCTGCCCTGGTCGTGGCAGCTTAACCGAAGCCCGAATTCTATCCAAGCAGATCCTGCGACACGATATCTTTCTGGCCGCAGCGTCCGCGCCCCGGCAAGACGGGAATTTCCCTGATTCTTCCAGGGGCCTTTTGATGGAGAAAAAGTAGTCCTAAGAGCCTAAAAAAGCTGAGCAAGTTAATTTTACGAGCAATTTCATCAACTACTGGCGACATCAGGCCGATACTGTTTGAAATCGTCTGCGTCAAAATTCGCAGTGAAAGCATCTTTAGTAGTGCGAGAACAGACTTCGGATGCACGAAGCATTTTGTTGAAGTTCTGCTCTGGCCCTGATCAGCCGTATGCACGAGCGTGCTGACTCAGAGGCAATTTTCGCTATGGTATAAGAAAATTGCTCAAAAGATGTGTACCGAATGCTAACCCCCGGGAACGACACAGTGCGTGCCCGTTTGCTCTCAACGGAACAGATGCAACAAGAGCCAACGACACCAGCAGACACGATTAGCTACCTCTCAAGCCTTGCGTCTGAGGAACTTACCGGTGAGGTACTGTTTCAGAACGACCAGCAGAGCGCCAAGGTATACCTCAACGATGGGCTGATCGTCTGGGCATTTGCCAGCGGACAAAAAGAAAGTTTTCAAAGTATCCTCATCAAAGAAAACCTCATAACCAAGGAGGCGCTACTCGAAGGCATACGAGCAGCACGAGAAAAAGGGAAGCGTTCTCTCAATGACATCCTCTCGGTCCTCGGTGTTTCCGATGGGGATCGGCGCAACACAATTATTGAACGTCATACTCGCGCAGCACTTCAGGAAATCAAAGCCTGGGGCGCCTGCGTCGCACAGTTCAGCCCACAGGTGTCTACGAATGGCGCTGGTGGAGGCGGTCTTGGCCTTGAGAAACTCCTCCCTAACGAATCATCAGCAGCAGCTCCTCAGAAGAGCAGCAAGCCTGCGGTGCAGGAAGTGGCTGATACCAAGCCTCAAAAAGCGGCACCGCGGAAAGTCAGTTATGAAAACGATACTCAGACCGGCTCAGCTTCCAATATCAATGAACTGCTGGAGAGCTTCCGCATGGAGGTTCCGCATTTCATTGCCGCAATGATAATTGACAGTACCACCGGTATGCCTATCGCCACACTAAGCGATGTATCAGAGCTTGATTTCGAGGCAGTCAGCGCCTTTTATCGGGATCTTAACAAGTCCGCGATTGACGCACTTCGCGTTATGGGAAAATCTGAAGGTTGTCCCATGGAGGAAGTTCTGATCACCAGTAAGGATGACTTCGTCGTTCTTAGAACCCTGAACGAGGGTGAGCAACTGCTCTACCTCTTGATAGACAGAGAATCAAATCCCGGCATGGCCCGCGTAGTTGTTAAGCGATATCACGAACAACTGCAGGGCTTTCTATCCTAAGCCTATACGTCAGTGCAGAACGAAACGATCTGCGCAGGACCATTCCTCGACGATAGCCCGTGCGAAGCCCGGCTACAGCCCGTGCGAAGCCCGACTAGGGCCCGTGCGAAGCCCGGCTACAGCCCCATGAATTTTCGCGAAACAAAAAGGCTTTTCTACTCGGGCGCGTTAAAGGGATCGCGCTCGATCTGTCGAAGCTTTTCCATATGAGCCTTGAAGAGAGCGTCAGGCCCCTCCTGGGTCAGCTTCTGGGAGCGCACCATCAAGGTATGCTTGTCTTCAATAAAAGCTCGCGGATCCGCAGGGTAAATTTCAGGATGGATGCCCGTATCCATACGAATGGCATCCACGGGACAAGCCTCTACACAATACCCGCAATACACACAAAGTAAGGTATCGATCTCATAACGGTCGGGAAACTTTTCTATATCTTTATCTTCGTGTTCCGCGGCTTCGATGTAGATGCAATTTGCGGGACAGGCAGTAGCGCAAAGAAAGCAGGCGGTACATCGCATGGAACCGTCTTCGTTTAGCGTCAATCGATGGCGCCCTCGATAACGCTCGGCGTAACCACGGGCCTCATCCGGATACTCAATCGTGGCCCATGGCTTGCTGGACTTCATGAGCCCCACCACCTGAGCGAGATAGGTGAAGAGATGCTTGATCAGGTCCAAGGAAGTTTGAGAAACCCCTTTTGCAACCTCGATCACATAGAGCCTCTCCAAAAAATTCATTTCTTCACGACGTTTCATTACGCACCCTATCCCCAAATATTTGCACGGGGTCCAACATTAACAAAAAACGGCGTTAAACACCCCGGATATCCCCAAAGCGGGACCGGAGCACAGTATCGCACAGATTGCCGCCTGCAAAGAAGACCCCGCGGAACGATGCTGATGAACGAAGCTGACGAACAGCCCCGGAAAATCAGAACCCGCCAAACAGGAAAACCAGAAGGACTCAGGCCACCCGTTTACGCAAGAAAGTACCGCCACCAATTTAATAGACAATAATGGCTTACACCCCTGGCTCAACTATCGTGCTGCTTCTATCACGCCGAGGCTTCATTAACACTCCCTCATATTTTTCGCAGGGAACTGCCTTTTGCAACTCAATTCGAAAATCCCTCGGGTATGAAACCCGGCGGGCAAAGATTGGGGATCTTACTATGTCATACGTAATAATCCTGACGGAAATCCGGCATCTGGCAGCTTTTCAGCAGGGGGAATCGGCTTATTCCCCGTTTGACTTTTCATGTGGATCCGGTAAGGAATATTGTCTAAAATCAAGCCGATACGCTGACGTTCAAGAGTCTGTGGCGTCGGAGGTGTGCTCAACAAAGCAACACCTGCCAGCCGGACTGAGCATCGTATCCCGTCTGTCGTGGAATACACGTTAGGACCGCACCTCTTCAGAAGCCCTTCTGATAAGGGTACTGTCCAACATTCTTTTTCTCGTGTTCCCTGCGGACGAATACGCCTCATCAGAGGTATCTTGATGAAGCGGTTTTTCATGCGGTTACTACACCCCGGGTTTTGACATATGTGCTTGCTTTTGAAGCTTCTACTATGTCCTTATGGGGCCGTCTGTGTTTCTATACTCATCCTGTGTCGAGGTGACAGGCACAGGGATGATATGAGGCGCAGGGGTGAATATGAGCGGCCTATCTTTATTGAGCAGTGCCTACAGCTAGTTAAAATTGCGATGATTCAAACAATAGAAATTTTTTACTCTTTCCAATGTCCTTACTCGTACCTGGCAATTGACCGCTTGTCGCAGCTGGAAAGTAAGTTTGATATTAAAGTTCTCTGGCAGCCCTTTTCCGCGAAGGCCTCCGGGAAGACATTCCAGAACTCGAATTTCCCACCGGATAAGTTATCATACCTCAAAGAGGATGTGGTCCGGCTCGCAAAAGCGATGGAAATGCCTCTGGTAATGCGGAGTGACTGGCCTGAGGAAGAGCCAGATCCCGAGCGCAGCATTCGTGGCGCAGTCGTCGCCTGCGATCAGGATTTGATTTTCGACTACAACATCAAGATGTTCCACCGCTGGTGGGGAGAAGGCGAAGATCCAAACGACCAGAGCTTTTTCGTCGAGCTTTGCGACGATTTAGATATTGATCCCAATGAGTTCTCTGGTCGCATTAACACAACTGACACACGTGAGCGCGTTCGCGGAATTTACAAGCGCGGCAGAAAGCTCCAGGTCTTCGATACCCCCACTATTCTCATCGGAGAAGAGCGCTTCGTGGGCATCGACAGAATCGGAGCCGTCGAAGACAGACTGCGCGAAATGCAGATGTCTAAGTAGTTCTTCTGCCCCCGCTGTTCTCTTTTCTTTTTACCCCTGACTCCCCGAAGTCCCTGTGAAGTCCCTGTTCGGAAACAGGGACTTCCCGAGGTTAGAAGAAAAGAGACAGCGGGAAAACAAGCTCCCCCCTCCTCCCCCTTGTTTCCTTTCGCAAACTGCCTACAATACACAAAACGTCCGAGCATCTGCGCCTTTTCATTAAAGCAATCCAATGAAGCTTCAAGTCTTCTGTTGCGCCGATTCTTTCGAGGACTCCGGATGTCGTTGACACCGAAAACACTGGCAGAGGAAGTGCATTGAGAGTTCCAAGATTCATATTTTCGCTTAACCAGGTCTCCGAAAGAGAAAGCGAGACGAGCCATGCAGAAAAGAAAACCTCCCCTGACGATTTAGTTGGCAAAGAAGTCGTGCTCTCAGAATCCGAATCTCGACATCTGGCACGAGTTCTCCGCATCGCTGAGGGAATTGAGGTCAATGCGCACTGCCGCGAGCTCGGTGCCGGGTTCAGCGCAAAAGTGCTGGAGAGCAACACAAGCGCGAGTCGTATTCGAATCGAAGAGCGCTGCGCAGAAAAACCCGGTAGCTCCGTGCGACTCCTGCTGGGAATGCCGAAGACACAGGCCTGCGAATTGATAACTGAAAAATCGGTTGAGCTTGGAGTCGACAGCATCGATTATTTCTTCGCAGAACGAAGTCAGAACCACGTCTCTGCCGAACGATTTGAAAAACGTTTAGAACGTCTTGAGCGAATCGCTCTCGCCGCAGTAAAGCAATCGTATGCCTCCCAGTGTCCTCATATGAGCTTTGCTCCGGGTCTTGAGGATACCCTTGCGAAATTGCATGGTAGCGCGCGTGGGCTGCCCGCAGGAGAACATCGCCTTATTTGCGTTGCCCCGCAGACCGAAAACGGCCCCGAGCCGGCCGAGTCTGCTCAAGCAAGGCATCGGAGGCAACCCCCCTTAATCACTGAGCATTTATGCAGTTCAGGGATGAGACTGGCCGAGGCCGGAGATTTCTGCGGAGCCGGCCTTGAGAAGTTGGGCGAATCTGTCGACTTGTATCTACTAATAGGTCCTGAAGGTGGATTTACTGAGAAGGAATTATCGATCGCGGCTGGATTTGACTATCAATTCGTCTCTCTGGGCTCGACGGTGTTACGAAGCGAAACGGCGGCCATTTTGGCCTGTGGCATAAGCGGATTCCTTCGTCAGGTATAGGTTCACAGTTCACAAACACCAGGCGCTCGCAATGTGGAACGCCTGACAGGTTTTAGAGTACCACGACAATGAAGTGTCCAAATTGTGATCTCATCACCTCGCGCAAACACGATTATTGCCCTCGCTGCGATGCTGATCTGATACCTCACAAGAAGGCACTTGGTATCTACGATCCGAATGCCACCCCACCCCCTCGTCAGAAGAAAGAAACTTCAACCGCTCAGCCGAAAGCAAAAAAGGGGTTCTTTGCAAAGATTCTGAAGAAAGCAGGTACATCGAAGAGCTCGGAGAGCGCCGCAGCCCAGACTAACGCTCTGCCTCAAACTCAGGTGGTGGATACCAACAAGGTGGTAGAAGCAATCTCACAACAGTCTGCCGCATCGGAGTCAGAGGTCGAAAAGCAGATCGAAGAGGCAAATCAGATCGCTGAAGATTTTGCCGCCTTTGCCAAAAAGGCCAGCAACTCCCCCGAGTATCATGAAATCGACGAGGACGCGGAATATCCTGAGACAGAGGAGTCCGAGACCGATGACTACGACGACGACTTTGACGATGATGACGATGGGGAAATGCTCTTTACTCCTGAATCATCGGACGATGACGAACATCAGATGTCCTTTACTCCCGAAGATATGGAGATCGACGCATACGACGACGATGTTTCGGAACAATTCTCGGGAGATGTGTCCGGCGCAACCCAGGAAGTTCATGCTGCGGAGGATCCGGAACTGGAGTCCCTCTTCGCTGAGCTCAATCTGGACGCCCACGCCGAGGACATGCCGCAGCTTGAAGACGAGCAATTGTATGAAGCAGTAAGCGAAGATGCCCTGCCGGAAATTCTACCGTCAGCTTCAGCCGAAGACGATGCGGGCAGTGGTCTTAATGAACAAGAGGCTCTCAAAAGCCTGGCCCAATCTCTTGAGTTGGCGCTCGGCGAAGCTCAGGTCGCAACTGAAAAACTGCAGACAAACGAATTCAACTCCGCAGAAGAGTTCTCACTCGAGCTCCCACTTGAGATGCTGGAAACAGGCGAACAGTCCGCCGTTGCAGAAGTTGATGATGCGCCAGAAGAGGAAGATGAAGAGAAGGCGCTTCTCTCAGGGCTGATGGCTTCACTGGAAGAGCTTCAGGCGGGAACAGAAGAAAAATCAATCGTAGAGAAGAGCAATGATGATGACAGCCCTGCATTCGGCGATGTGGACAAGGCTTCATCCACTGAAGACTCACTAAACGATGAACTATCTATGCTCCTTGGAAATGAGAGCGTGGAGGAAGTCGCTGAAACACCCGGCACAGATCCCTTCGAAGATTCTCTGGCAGCGCTTCAGAGCGAGCTCGATAATGAGCTCTCCGAGCTTGCAGCAGAAGGAACGACCTTTCTCGGACCAAACGAGGATATGGCGTCAACACCTCAGCAATCGGACACACAGAGTAGCATACCCGCAGATGATCCCCTGGCGGCACTCCAGGCTGAGTTAGATTCTGAAATTTCTGCACTTGCCGGCGAAGGAACCTCTTTCCTTGGCTCAGACGCAGAAGCAATACCACTTGAGGCGAGTGAAGAAAACGCGCCTGCCGAAACAATGGAAGTCACCCTGTCGAACGACATCGATCCCCTGGCAGAACTCGAAGATGAACTCTCGAAAGAACTCGAAGCTCTCGCTGATATTCAGGAGGGGGGATTCTTCGATAACGAGCAGGCGGAGGAAAGCGGCGAGTCTGAAACTGATTCTTTTTCGGCAGCTGATCCGCTCGGCGATCTGGAACGGGAACTCGCTCAGGAACTCGACGCCCTGGCTGAAATTCAGGAAGGCGGATTCTTTTCATCTGTCGAAGAACAACAGAATCCTGAGGTCACAGATACCTCAGAAGAAGTGGATCCGCTCGCAGCGCTTCAAGCCGAGCTCGCAGTGGAGATGGATGGCCTCAAATCTGAGCAGGAAGGCGGCTTCTTCGGCGCGGCAGTAGAATCGCCTGAGGACTCGGAAGAGGAGCTGGTCGCACAGGAGCTGGAGAGTGATCTGGAGACTGATATCGCAAGCGCAATAGTCGATACGGACGACTCAGACATAAGCTTTCCTGACCTCACTGCTGTTGAAGAAGAACTAGAGGCAGAGCTTGCCGCAATCGCTGAGACTGAGGCTGCTACAGAGGATTCGCAGGATGAGATTCGGGCTGAGGAGGAACATGCTGAAGAAGAGACACAGACCTCCCCTCGACTTGATGTAATGGAGACAGGCGTGTTTCTCACCAGCGATCTGGAGAAGATTCTCGCCGACGGTGAGCCTGAGGCATCAGCGACGAATGACGTAGAAGCCGCGGCTGACGAAGAGAAGGTGGACGACGAAAGCCAGCCACAAAACCAGCCCTTAGAAGCAGCCACCCAGACGGGAACATTTCTCGTTGAAGATCTGGCTCGTATTCTCGAAGCTCCCCTCCCCCAGGAAGAAGAGGGCGAGGACGATGAGGAATCGACGGTCGATGCCTCCGCGATGGCCACAGACGAAGAGAAGGTGGAGCCGGAGTCACAGCCTCAATCGGAAGCACCTCAACGACTCGCCGCGACTGAAACCGGTGTATTTCTGGCAAGTGACTTCCAGCGCCTTATTGAGGAGCCCGATGCCGCAGATGAGGCAGCAGATCTTGCTCCAGAGGTAGAGATAGAAGAAAGTATTGAAGAGGAAGACGCCGAGCTGAACAGCATCGTCGAACTCGACGACCTGCTCGAAGAAGACGACGTGGAGACCGAGAGCGTCGAATTCCAGAGTGATGAGACCGAGGATTTCACTCTATCTGATGAATCAGCGGACGACTTCGACGAGGAGGATGAGGCCCAATTCCTGGCAGAAGATGATACGTATGAAGAAGACGATTATTTTGAGGATACTGCATCCGTAGAAGTAGCGCTTCAGGAAGATGGGCTTTCTGAGTCCGAGCAAATAGCTGTAGAGGATGTGCACTTTGATGAGCAGTCACTAGCAGCAGATACTGAAGCAGAGGACTTCTCAACAGATACTCCCGATTCCGGCATGGAGTTTTCTTCTGATTCGGACGAGCACGAAGAGGAAGAGGATACGCTGGTGTACCATGGGCTACCCTCAGAGGAGCCCCCGCTGGTTGAGGATAATTCCGAACACGAGCTTAATGCCGGTGACGTAGAAAACGAGTTACCTGAACCGGAAGCCGACAATACGCCTGATCCTGAAAGCCCCCTTGATGCCTCCGATGCGAGCGTTGAGGAAGAGGAAGGCCTGCCGCCATATGGAGCATACGAAGATCGAGAAGACGATGAAGTAACATCGACACTCGTTCGTGCGATTGACAGCAGTGTTTTCGAAAACGAGGAAATCGAAGGAGGTGACACGGCCGAACTCTCCGTCGTAGAACTGGTTGCTGCACTCGATGACCTCCCTCAGGAGGACGAGGAACTGCCGGAACACAGCGCAGAAGAAGACTCCCCGATAATTCTCATTGGCAAAGATGAGGAAGAAAGTGCACCCGCTTCATTCGGACGTCGAACTCTTGGATTTCTGCTCGATACCATCGTAGTTCTGGGATTCGGTGCCGTTGCGGTATCAGCACTGGGAATCGACACAGGTCTTTTCGAACAGCTTACTCGACAAGGGTCGTTTGACGTCCTGGAAACACTTCCGCTCATCACTGAGGTAATGATCTGTATTCTTGCGGTTTGGGTTATCAGCAGCTTTACTCTCGTAGCCGGAGTTGGCCAGACCCTCGGCGGAAAACTTGCGGGTATCAAAGTAGTCCAACTTGACGACACGCCAGTGACCTTA
>JAUIMJ010000104.1 GCA_030433295.1 bacterium
GTTCCTGGTTTTTTGCTCTCCTTCTGGGAGAGGGTAGCGGACTTATCCCGCCGGGGACGCACGATTTTAGATTGTTTATCAAACCCCAGGAACTCGAACGAGCGGCGAAGATTCAGCGTTTGTCACTTCTTGATGTGCAGGGGGAGGCGCCCGCGATTGTATCGACCGTGAGGAACTGGGCAATAACCTTCCGGGCGTCGCGTTCAAAAGCCGTGGCGTATAGCGCCTTGTTTCAGGCGAGGTAAGTGCGGTGACTAAGCCGACCCTTGCATTGCTCTATGGTTGTATCTGCCATCTTTCCTTCGTCCTCGGGGTGGGCTTGATGATGTATTCGATATATTTCGGTCTGGACCACAATCTGTTTGGCCTGCATTCGTGGGGCGCGTGGTTCTGGAATGCGTTCATCGTTTTGCAGTTTCCCTTTTTGCACTCGTTTTTTCTTCATCCCAAGGGAAAGAAGTTTTTGGCACTCCTTGCTCCGAAAGAGGTTCGCTCGGAGCTGAGCACCACCCTGTTTGCCTGGTTTGCGTCGGTACAGCTGATTCTCGTTTTTGGAACCTGGGCAGGAAGCGGGCATCTGCTCTGGCAACCGCAGTCTGAGTTTGTGTGGATTTTGATGAGCGTATGCTACGCGCTCTCCTGGGTATTGCTTTTAAAGGCCATGAGTGATGCGAATCTGGCATTGCAGACCGGTTTGTTGGGCTGGCTGGCCGTTTTTAGAAAACGAAAACCGGTCTACAAGAAGTTTCCAACCTCAGGGCTAAATCGATTTACCAGAAATCCCATTTACGTCGCATTTTGCCTGATACTCTGGACGGCTCCGGTATGGACCTGGGATCGCGTTTTCCTTGTTGTGCCCTGGACGCTATATTGCTTTCTTGGACCTTTGTTGAAAGAGAAAAGGTATAGAAGGTATTTTGGCGCGGAATATCTCGATTATCAGAAGCGGGTGCCTTTTTGGATACCGAAACTAAAACCGTGAACGGGCAGTCGCCGCTCAGTTCGACTCTTCAGTCCCTGGCTAAGAAGAGAGTGCCTCTGGTGTTTCTTTTCTCCCTCCTGCTGGTACTCCTGAGTCTTTCTTTGAATAAGCTTCCCCATACTACAGGTGACGTACACTCTCTTTTTCCTGGAGACTCGAAGGAACTCAGCAACTTTAAAAATACCAATGCGCTCTACGGGAATCATCTCAGTGATGTTGTTGTTGTAAACACCGGAAGCGAGCTGTCTCTGGATGTAAGAGAGGAACTTCTCGAAGTCGAGGATGCCTTGCGGGCCCTGGATGGGATAGAGGATGTCGTCTCCCCCGTACGTGCATTTTCAAAAAAGCTGAAGTCGCCGCTTCCCCTGAGATCAAAAACGAAGACCACTTCCCGATTTATATTGAGAATCGACGGAACTCTCACGGATACTGAGCGGGGGAAGCTTAACGCAGAAATTGATAGCGTCTTTAATGAGCACTCTGACCTGGCCGCCAGCCGAACGGGGCCTTTCTATATTTCTGAGTCGGTGACTAACGCTATTGAAAAGGAGACACAGAAGCGTACTCCTTTTACGCTCGTGGCTTTGTTCCTTGTGGCTTCTCTGCTTCTTCGTAGTGCGAAACTATCAGCTCTTGTGCTGCTAGCTCCGGCCTTGAGTGTGCTGTGGACCGTTTTTGGGGCGGCCTTGCTGGATATTTCCCTCGGCCCCGTGTCTCAGCTGGTTCCGCCATTTATCCTGGCAGTAGGCGCATCCTACAGCATTCATGTGGCGACCAGGCTGCTGTCCTCACCTCCCGCCCGGCTGCTGCATACAAAGCAGGAATTGCGCTCCGCGGTAGGTATTGCTGCGGCGACAAGCATTGTCGGGGTGATGAGCCTGTATCTGATGGACGTACAGGGTGTGCAGGAGTTTGCTCTCCTTGCAGCAGTGGGAATATTTCTGGCGGCAAATTTTGCGTTGTTTCTTACTCCCGCGTTTGTTTCGGAAAGTAAGTGTGCCGAGTTTCCGTTGCCGTGTTTTTTTCTGAAACCCGAAAGAAAACACGTGCTGGTTGGGCTGATTATTGGTCTTTCGATTGCGGCTGGCTTTGGTGTGCCCCGCATTGTCGTTCATACCGAGCCGATGATGTTTCTTCCGGAATCTTCGCCCGAGCGGGTAAGTATTGATTTGGCGACAGAAAGTTTCCCGGGTAATCGCTTGCTGTCGTTGGTGTTTAAGCCGGAGTCCGGGGCTTTAACTGCGGAGCAACTCGATGTAATCGCCGCGCTTGCGGAGAAGATTACGAAGTTCCCTCATGTGTATTCGACCGTGAGCGATCGGGATTTTGAGGAGATCAGTAAACTTCGAAAGGGGATGACGCTAAGCGAGGCAAATGGCATCTCGCATGCGCCGGAAGATATTACCCTGGAGGACCTGAGTACTTCTCGGATCATCCTTGAGACGGATCTTGAAGGAGCGGAGTTGTTGGGTCTCGAGAAAAAGGTTCTTGCTCTAGCGGAGAGAGAACTGCGGGGAAGCGAGCAGACAAAAGGAGCACTCCGGTTCTACATCAGCGGAATTCAGTTGCTTATCGCACAGCAGACTAACTCCATTGTGCGCGGCATAATTCACTCACTTCTTTTTACCCTCCTGGTGGTTAGTGTGATTCTGCTGGCGATATTCAGAGATGTCCGCTTGCTTGCGATCGGCCTGGTGCCGAATGTCATTCCGGTTCTTACGGTATTGGGAGCGATCGGCTGGATCTACCAGGATATCAATCTTGGCGCATCCCTGGTGGGAGCCGCCGCGCTATCTATCGCGGTTGATAATACGTTTCATTTTCTCATCTCATGGAAGGAGAACTGGAATGCCGGGAAAGCCTCTCGGACGGATACCATGTCGTCGGTAACGTCGAGTATTCGACAATGTTTTCCCTCCTTCATGTCGACGAGTCTCGTTCTCACAACAGGATTTGGAATCATGGCGCTATCAAGCGTTTTGCCCGTACAGCAGTTTGGTCTTCTTCTCGCCATTACCCTTCTCGTCGGCTTTTTGGCCGACACCATCGTTCTGCCGTATTTGATGAGCTGGTATGAAACCAAAGGAATTAATGTCCATAGTAAAGGAGTTTTGTAATGAGTAGTTCCTCTTCTCTGCCTCTGCGATGTTTACTCGCTGCCATTCTCATTGTGCTTTGCTGTCTGAGTGCATGTTCTGCCTTTGGTAAGAAAGTGCTGCTCCCCTGTGCGACGCCCGAAAAGGCACAGGCCGGGTTGAGGTCACCGATATCAGCAGTGGATCTTTCCTCGGCAAGTTCTGACAGGGGAGGGGCTTTGTTTGCTCAGCATTGTAACAGTTGTCACACGAGCTCGCCGGTGAGTCCTCTCTATGCGGGAGTGTTAAAAAGCCCTCGTCTTAACTGTGCATCGTATTTAGACAACGTCAGCGACACCTATCTTACCGGGATAATCATGCATGGCGGGGCTTTTGTAGGAGGGGATGAAACTATGCCGGCGTGGAAGGATGAACTTAGTGAGTCAGACATTGCCGACCTGATTGCCTATCTGCGGAGTTCTACAAGCGGAGATGCAGGTTAGGCCCTAAGTTTCGGACCTGGGTCTTCACGGGATCGGGGTCTTCAGAGGAGTTTACTCCCGATGACCACGAGCAAAATGCAATATACAGAAACGGTGGCGAGTAAGCTAAGCCAACGCTGCCGTTGGCTGCTGCCCTCAGGCAAAATCTTCCAGCCAACAATTGTGCCAAGGACGAGCGACCAGGGCCAGATAAGCGTAAGCATGAGCGCAAAGGGCCACGCCGCATCCCCGGTTATCTCAGTCACCAACTTGAGCCCAAGAATGTCATTAAGCAGATAAGAAACCCCTTCGTATACAATCGCCCCCGGAATACCAAGCAGCGGAATAAATCCCACGCACGCAAGGAAGACGGCGCAGAGAATCGAGCGAACAATGGGGCTACGAAGAAAAACTCTGAAACGCGATTCGGACATGGCTGAAAGGATACAAGAAGGAAAGAGCCAAAGCACCCCGCTTTTCTGCTTCGAGCCTTTTTGTCCCTGCGGGACAGGTGTTCTAATCTCGTCGAATCACCAGAATCAGTCGCTCCAGACCATTTTCGAATTTGGGGCGTGAGGTTGAGGAGAAGTGAGTTGAACGTGAATTCGAGGAGCGGAGTTTGGTATTCCAAATGAGCACCGGAGAATCTCCCGTTCAGCTCACTTCTCCCAAGATCGCGCCCCAAATTCGAAAATGGCGGAGAGGGAGGGATTCGAACCCCCGGACCCGTGAAAGTCTCTGGTTTTCAAGACCAGCGCCTTAAACCACTCGGCCACCTCTCCGCTCGATGTTGTTTGACGATGGCCGAGGGGTTGAGGCTCGGGCGCATTGTCGGTACTGCAGTGTATTCGTTTTGTTCTGGTATCGAAACCGCGAAACGAGAACTGGCGGAGAGAGAGGGATTCGAACCCTCGGTACGGCGTTAACCATACACCCGCTTAGCAGGCGGGCACCTTCAGCCACTCGGTCATCTCTCCGCGTGAAACGAAGGCTAGAGATATTCGTTTTAGCCGCGGGAATCAAGCATGAATACTCAGTCTTTGGTTCCGCA
Source organism: bacterium (assembly GCA_030433295.1). GTDB lineage: Bacteria > Bdellovibrionota_C > UBA2361 > SZUA-149 > SZUA-149 > JAUIMJ01. The sequence goes on from JAUIMJ010000104.1 coordinate 4,591, forward strand.
GGCTTGTGAGCCTGGAGGCTGTAATTCCCCCGTGCATATGTGCTTCTTTTATCGAGTCATTACAGAGAGTTAAGAGATTGTATGCGAAGTGCCCTTCGAGGTGAAGTTTACGAGTTTTCTAGTTTGTAATTTAGCTCATTGAGTGAAAGGGTCCTGCTACGTACCGACAAGCGGCAAAGCAGTCTTGTCGCAGAATAAAAAAACAGCTAAATCACCGCCTTAAAATTCAGACCTTGCCCTGGGTGTTTTTGTGTTTTCTTAGTAAAACTACTAAGCCTATCCGGGGTCGTTTTCCGGGTCCGCTTCTGGGTGCTGACAAATATATTCTGAGTAGTGGTGCTTCACTCCTTTTTTAGCGCTTATATGAAAAGCGCTGAGGTAGGAGTGAGAGTTCAGGTTTTTAAATCTTCAGCAGGTGGAGATTGCCTTTGACTGCACAGCCTCGAGCGGATGTACCGCTGGATGCTCTGCAGTCTGTCGGCGTTCGATGACTTGCATGAAGCGTTTTTTGTGTTTACGGAGCGAACAAACTTATGAAGTATCCCCCTTTACACATCGCCCTGATTGGAGGCGGTAAACCAAGTGCTTTCTTCGGAAAGCAGCATTTTGATTCCGTTACCGCCATGAGGCGACTCGGATTCGAGATCGATCGCGGAGTCCTGAGTTCGAACCCCGACATGGCGCTGGAATATGCGGCCGACTGGGGAATTACCGGCTATCGGACACTCGAAGAGCTGGTGGAATCGGCAGAAGTTTCTTATGCCACGATTGCGACGCCGAACTTTGCGCACTTTGATGCGGCCAAGTACCTGCTTGAGCGGAACATTCCCGTTCTGCTGGAAAAGCCGCTCACGGTGACGCTGGAGCAAGGCTACGCCCTGAGGGATATTTCCCTGCAACGGCAGGTCCCCCTGGCGTCCGCGTATACCTATCCCGGCTACTGGGCAACGACCGTGGCGAAGCGTTTAATTCGCAGCGGAAAGCTCGGCCCGGTGCGCAGTTTCAGTCTGACCTATCTGCAGGGCTGGCAGGCCAAGCAGCTGGGGATTGATCAGGAATGGCGTCGAAGCGCCGGAAAATCGGGTGCATTCAACTGCACCGGTGATATCGCCACGCACCTCGTTGAGCTCTTGTGCGGCGCTACCGGGCTTTCGATTGAAAAGTTGATCCTTGCAACCAACTCCTTCCCGGATGACCCGGCCAAGGACGATGGTTTGGACAACGACTCAAACGCAATCCTCTGGTTGTCGGAAACGGAAGAAGGCGTCAATCCGATGGGAACGCTGAAGTCGACGCAGATCGCGGTCGGCCACAGCAACGACATCGGCGTGCGCATCTTTTGCAAGAACGGTTCGATTTACTGGAACCAGCTCGAGCCCGAAAAGCTCGTGGTTTCTGTGTCGGGCCAGGCGCCGAAGACGCTCGAGCGCGGCGAAGACCTCAGTGGTGAGGAGATTCTCACGGGGCTTTTGGATGACATCCTGCTCCCGGAACTTCCACCAAGCGGTCACATCGCCGGCTTCCAGAATGCGCTTGCCACCGTGCACTACCGTTTCGGCCACATCGTAAACGACTGGCGCGAACGCGGATGCAATGGTCTGGTCGAAAAGGACTACGACTGCAGCATGGGTGACGTCGCCGGTCTGAGGGGAATGCAATTCCTCGACGCCTGCAGCCGTTCGATTGCAGACGGAAACAAGGTGGTGCCCTTTATCGCAGCATAAGGTCAGCAGAGCGTCGACAGCTTCGCTCCCGTACCTACGCTGTTTGAGGTTCAACAGGCGATCGAACTCATTCGGTCGCCTGTTTTTCCCTTCCTACCTCAAACCTCACATTCCCGACTAATATTAAGAAAGAACCACCCCCAATTCACCCTTGATTCCCACAGAGGAAAACGCTATTAACACTCTCTCGTTTGCACCCCCGACCCTGGGAGGGCTCAGCTGGATAGATGCGAGGCGTTAAGAAAAGAGTGAATAGTTTCACTCTTTTTAGCCGAGCGGGCTACGACAGCAACAGGGCTGAGCCGAAGGCGAAGTCAGCAACTGGTTCGTAGACAGTTGCGTAGCGGTGTTAGCGAGGACGTTGTTTTTTTAATTTTCAGTATCCATGTGCACCCGTAGCTCAGCTGGATAGAGCAACTGGCTACGAACCAGTAGGTCGGGCGTTCGAATCGCTCCGGGTGCACTTTTCATACCCTCTCCCCGTTCGGGGGCGCTCATACGCCGCGCAGGCTCGACTCCTGATTAAACTGAAGACTGATAGAGCAACTGGCTACGAAGCAGTAGGTAGCGGGTCGCCTGCGGCGAACGAGCGCGGAGCGCGAGAGCTGGTGCCGTAAGGCATTTCGCCGCAGGCGAAATATTGCGTGCCGAGAGGCATCGCCGAAGGCGATAGCAGGCGTTCGAAACCGCGTTCTTACCTACGGTCTGGTGCTTCGCATTCGCGCATGGGTGCAGCCGTCATTACAAGTAGATATGTGTTATTTCAGGTGCTTGAGTGCCATAGACATCGTTCAGTAGGTGGTTGTGGTGCATACTGGTATCAGGAAGCCCGTAACCAAGTTCCCCACTTTCATCTCCACCAAGATGAACATTATTGTTAACATTTCGGCTTTCAGCCTCCATAAGAGTATCAGTAAAGCTATTCCTAAGCTGATGTTAGGAAATGTACTTGATTGAAACGGGTAGAAGACGCAAACCTGTCTTGCCTTTTCGTCTTGGACGTAAGGAAGTCCAACGCGTAACGACGAGACAGCAGTGTTATATGTATTTAGCAAAAGGTTCTAAGTTATCTCAGTCTAAGTTCAGGCATGTGAGCACTTAGCTAGTTTCCCAATTACACCTTCGTTTCTGTTCAGTGAGTTGGTCTTAAAACGTTTTGCCTTATGAGACGTTTTAAGGCTGACCTACTGGGGGAAAGCCATTCACAGAAGTTCCCTGTTGAATCCGAAGGAGACAAAAATGGGACAAAAAAATGATGCTCTGACACGGGCAGGCTGGACGTCGGAATCTAGTTCGTTTGGTGATGGAACGAGAACTACAGAAATTACGGTCCTCCGTTACGCTGAGGTGCCTGGCCCGACAGAAAACTCCACGGTATCTATCGGCCTGTGCATCTCCCAACCAACGGTTTATCAAGCAGCAAGAGTCTTTGCCTACGTGCAGAGCCCGCTCGGGGAGCGTGTTGTTTTCCCTTGGAACCACTTTGCTGGACCCAAGGAACTGGCGGCTCTGATCAACCGCTTGGAAACACGACACAACCCGCATCACGTGGACGCCCTGCCGTTGGTTTACCTTGACCACAACGGCAATCCTATTCCGCTCGGAGAACATGAGCACGGGATTCAGGAGCGACTCATCAAGCGGCGAATGACGGCGAAAGGTTGGGCCAAGAGTCCTCCGATTGCCCAATCTGGTCAGCAGATTTGGAAGCTCTCCGTCTCTGGCGGTGAAAAATGCTCCGAGCAAAGCTTCTATCGTGTTGTTCCTGAAGCCGACGGCAAACCCCGTGTCGTGACAGACGCGGGCTGTGAAGTCCTGAGTCTTGAAGTGTATCAAGGGTAGGAAAGCCCTGATTGGATTGGGCTGATGGTTGAAGGTGAGTGGCAGCGCCTGCACAACGGCTCTGCCTAAGCCCACAGGGTTTTTAGCACTGCTGCTCACTTTCTTTCGACAAGTTAATCAGTTTTAGTATTCTTTCTAACAGCCAACCGACCATTCTACTGTTGCCGCCTCCTCGGAAACATCAGTTTCTGAGAGGGGACGATCACAATTCTCTTTCTGACAATTTCGGCAATTGCACAGGTGCCCGTAGGCGACGAGAGCCCCACCAATCAACGTGAGAAATTTTTCACCGAACTCACCTAACACGTTATGGCCAAGTAAGACGGTCAGGGTAAGAAGTCCAAGTCCCGCTGCACCAAAGTACGAAACATGTAGGCTCTTGTGCCTTCGACACCCCATCGCCAAAGCAAATACGCTGATGGGAATGATTCCCCATATAAGAAACTGATGGAACGACTCATCGGCAAGCGCAAATGACTGGGAAGCAGGGGCGAGTGTAACGATCAGCGGTAGGAAAAGACAGTGGATAGCGCAGAGTATGGACAAGCCGATAGCGGTCTTATCAAATGTCGTTTGCAGGTTCATGCTGCTTTTTCCTCCTCTCACTTTAAAAACTACTAGCTGGCCTCGGATGCGATATCGAATTGCCACTCAGGAAAGGGGTCCGAAAATTTTTCCGACCACGACTCCGATCCCAGAGCAAGTTCTTCTTCGTTTAACAAGCACTCGTCCAGTCCCCTGCGAATCTTGTCTTTGTCTATGTCCTGGCCAATGACGACGAATTCCTGTCTGCGGTCACCATACTCACCAACCATTTGCTTGCGAAAGTGTTCTCGAGTCTTCTCGTCGGGGACAGGCCACTCCGACTCAGGAACTGTGGCGAGCCATTTGCCAGCGGGATCCAGGCGACAGGAGGATCCTGCCTGCGACCACATACAGGCGTGCTCATTACGGCTGGCCATCCACAGGTAACCTTTGGAGCGGATCACCCTGTTCCAGTCGGGGCAGTTTAAATACTCAAGGAATCGACCGGGGTGGAAGGGGCGGCGTGCTCGAAAAGTGAAGCTACTTATCCCATACTCTTCCGTCTCCGGAACATGTTCGTTGTTTAGCTCCTTAATCCACGCCGGTGATTGCATAGCCTTTTGCATGTCAAACCTGCGGGTTCCTAAGACTTTCTCGAGAGGAAAATCGGCGTTTCTGGAAACGATAATTTCGGCAACAGGATTTAGCCCTTTCAGTAGCCCTGTTAATTCTTGAACAGACTCCTCACTAATCAGATCCGCCTTGCTGATCACCAGGACATCGGCAAACTCGACCTGTTCCACCAGAAGGTCCCCAAGCCCCCGGTCATCGGCGGGAGCGATTGCCAAATCTCTATCCCGCAGGTCATCCATGGAGCGATAGTCGTTTAAGAAGTTCTTCCCATCAATCACTGTTACCATCGTGTCGAGCTGGGTCAGCTCCGTTAAGCTGCGCCCGTCTTCGTCGACAAATGTAAAGGTTTGGGCAACCGGAAGTGGTTCTGAAATTCCAGTGGACTCAATGAGCAGGTAATCAAAACGCTGCTCGGACGCCAGGCGACTGACCTCTTTGAGTAGATCGTCTCGGAGCGTGCAACAGATACAACCATTTGACATCTCGACAAGGGTTTCTTCGGTGCGGCTAAGCTCAGCACCGCCGTTCTCGACCAAAGATGCATCGATGTTTACTTCACTCATGTCGTTCACGATTACCGCGACTCGAAGCCCTGAGCGATTGTTGAGTAAGTGGTTTAGAATTGTCGTTTTGCCGGCACCCAGAAAGCCTGAAAGTACGGTAACGGGCAAGGCTGCGATGTTGTCGCTTGAATGGTCCATCTGTAATTTCTCCGAAACGAGCAGGGGAGAGAGGAGAAAGTTCATTGCTCATCTGCCTGCAGTTTATTCGCATCATGGGAGCCTTATGCCCTAAATGCAATAATGTTGCAACTAGAGTCGGCGCTGAATCGCTTTGCCTCGCAGCTTATTGGTCATAAACAAGAGAATGACGTGAGCAGAATCGGGGAACTCCTTGAATAGGGGCGTCTGGAGTTGCCTCGGTGAGTCGCCATAATGCATTATTCTTGCAATAGATTCTCAAGTTCGTCATACTTTGGGCAGTTTCTATAGGAAGTCATTAATCCAGGTAATCAGACCTTCTGAGCTTATGTCAGCGCTTTATCGCATCTCAAAAACCGTGGGCTCCGCTTTTTTAAGCGTCCTGATTTCTACTTTTTGCGTTAGCACAAGTGCGGTCTGCGATGAGTCTCACGAACACCAACACCAACACCAACACCAACACGAAGATGGTCACGAACATGATCACTCCGACAAAGCGAGTAGACAGCATTCAGCGCACGAACATGGGGCGGCAAACCTGAATCTGGTTCTGGAGGGTAAAACCCTGCAGATGGAAATTTTGCTTCCCGCTGTAGACGTTTGCGGTTTTGCTCACCCGCCCAGGACTTCTCAGGAGAAGCTTCGCGAATCTGAAGCAGTTGCCATGTTGAAGAACTCTGAGAAGATGTTTCCCTTGGAGAAGTCAGCAGGATGCTCGGCTTTGTCGGTGGAAGTCAGCAATTCTCGTAGTGAGGGGCACAAGGGTGAGGACGGGCACGAACATGGTGACGAGCACTCAGAACACTCCGAATATCGGGCGGTATATCAGTTTCACTGCTCTGATCCTGAAGCACTAGCCCAAATAAATGTGTCGCTTTTTACGCATTTTCCTTCAGTTTCTAAAATCCGAACCAATGCCGTGATCACAGGAAGGCAAAGGGCTTTAACTCACACAAAAGGGCAGAATTCAATCGCGATTGCACAATGAAGACTGCCTTCGTTCTAAATGATGTAAGCTTCTCTTATCCTTCCACGGGTGCGCCGGTTGTTCATATTCCGAAGCTGTCCATTGCGCGCGGAAGCCGCCTGTTCATTAAGGGTACCAGCGGTAGTGGTAAGACGACTTTGCTTGGGCTGCTCTCGGGAGTGTTAACGCCAGAGAGCGGTACGATTTCCCTCCTGGATATAGAAAACTTCAGTGGGCTGAGCGGCGCGCGCCGCGACGCAATTCGTGCACGACATATTGGTTTTATTTTCCAAATGTTCAATCTCCTTCCCTATCTAACCGTGGTGGAGAATGTTCTGCTCGGTCTGCAATTCAGCTCCGATCGTACTGCACGTGCCGCTAATAAGGGCGCTCCCGAACAGGAGGCGATGCGATTATTGGCACGGCTCGGAATGGACGAACCTGAATTAGCATCTCGGAAAGTGATAGAGTTGAGCATAGGTCAGCAGCAACGAGTTTCTGCAGCCCGAGCGCTGATAGGCTCTCCGGAGATAGTCATCGCCGATGAGCCGACTTCTGCTTTGGATACAGAGAACCGGGATCGTTTCCTCGAATTGTTGACTAACGAGTGTAAGGACGCGGGAAGCACTTTGATCTTTGTAAGTCACGACTCCGGTTTGAGTGTGCATTTTGATCGCGTCCTTACAATGGAGGAGCTTTCAGGGCGCGATGAAACGACGTCGGCGTCTGCATCCTCTGAGGGAGGCGTGTAGTGCGGCTTTCTCTTATCTCACTTTCATTCAAAAGTCTGCTAAACAGAAAGGTTTCAGCTTCGCTGTCAGTGTTCTCTATCGCTCTGAGTGTTATGTTACTCATTGGCGTAGAGCGATTGCAAACGGGGGCGAGGGAGAGTTTTCGAAGCACGATATCTGGTGCTGACCTCCTGGTAGGCGCTCGCTCGGGGCCCGTACAGTTGCTTCTGTATTCTGTATTTCGCATTGGAAGTCCGACAAACAATGTATCATGGGAAAGCTACAAAGAACTTGCTGCTCATCGAGAGGTAGCCTGGACTATCCCGCTATCCCTCGGCGATTCGCATAAAGGTTTTCGAGTCGTCGGCACAGACGAAAACTACTTTCGACACTACCAGTACTCCGGCAAACGAAAACTCGTCTTTGGAAAGGGAAACCCTTTTAACGCTCCGACTGAAGTTGTTTTGGGCGCATCGGTAGCCAAAGAGCTGCGGTACCAGCTCGGGCATCGGCTTGTGTTGTCCCATGGGATTTCCGAAGTGGCATTTAGAAAACACGATGACAAGCCCTTTGAGGTTGTGGGAATTCTTCAACCGACAGGCACTCCCATCGATCGAAGTCTGCATGTCAGCCTTGAAGGAATAGAGGCAATCCATGTCGGTTGGAATGATGGCACAGGGGGGAGGTCGGGTGCTGACAGTAAAGCGCCGGAGAAGTCACTGACGCCCAGTGCGATAACTGCCTTCGTAGTTGGACTTAAATCAAAAATCGGTATCTTCTCTTTTCAGCGCGAGGTGAATACGTATCGGAGCGAGCCGCTGATGGCCGTCCTGCCAGGCGCGGTGCTCGATGAACTATGGCAGACGCTTGGCCCTGGCCGAAACCGTCATGCAGGTGATCTCCGCCTTTGTTCTTCTTGCCGGGCTTTTTGGTATGCTTGCCGCTATATACTCGACGCTGAATGAACGTCGGCGTGAAATGGCTATCTTACGGGCCTGTGGGGCAAGACCGTTTCACGTCTTCTCTCTTTTAGTGTTAGAATCCACAGTGCTTGCCGGAGCTGGAGCCATTTTGGGTTTTGTCCTCGTGCAGGTCGTGCTACTGCTCGCGATTCCCTTGCTGGAAACGCGATATGGTTTGTTCCTCTCACTCGGGGCGCCAGGTAGCACGGAAGCGGTGATTCTATTTGCCGTGTTACTGTTGGGGGCATTCGTAGGCTTGATACCAGCGTGGCGAGTCTACCGAAACTCTCTTTCTGATGGTCTTGCAGTGCGTGT
>JAUIMJ010000418.1 GCA_030433295.1 bacterium
AAATTCTGCCCGGAGCGCTGCTCTTGCGGACGAGTGATCAAATTTTTTCGTCGTCTTTCCAGAACCTTCGCTTGCATTTGCGTTTCCGCTTTTGTTGGAAATGGCGGTCGTAGAAGCAGGAACCTTTGAAAAGAAGGTGAATGCGGGAGAAGAGGGGAAAGTATGAATTACTCAGTTTGTTTTTTCCGGCGGCATATCTGGCATGATCAGTATGTGTTGGGGAAGAATTGCATTATCGAAATGTTCGTCTGAAATTTATCTGATTCTCGCCATGTGCGTGGATGCTGGAATTCGGCGTTGAAGGGGAAAACGTTATGCCAAAGATGAAGACCAACAGAGCTGCAGCCAAACGATTTCGCAGCACAGGTGGAAGTCGGGTTAAGCGCGGCAGTGCATTCCGACGTCATATTCTGACCAAAAAGAATCGCAAGACGAAGCGCGAGTTACGTCAGCCTGCGTACATTGCAGAATGCGATGTACGTGAAGTTAACAGGCTCATGCCATACGGCTAGGGCTATGAGATAGCGACCCCTCTGCTTCCGGCATCGCAGTTCCTGCGATGTGATGAGACGAGTTGCGGGGTGTGACGGTTTCGTTCAGTTGAGAGCGTGTTTGCGATAGTCGACGCAGCGGCTGCCTGGAGCAAAGAAACTTCGGCAGGCGGATTTCGTGACTACCGCAAGGCCACAATAGAGAGAAGAAAATGAGAGTAAAAAGAGGCGTTAAGGCGCGCAGGCGTCGTAATAAAGTATTCAAGTTAGCGAAAGGCTTCCGTGGCCGCTCGAAAAACACGATCAGGCAAACCAGCCATCGAGTTGAGAAGGCCCTCTGTTACGTCTATCGTGATCGCCGCACGAAGAAGCGCGATTTTCGGCGTCTCTGGATCAGTCGCATCAACGCTGCTGCTCGTTTGCAGAATCTTTCCTACTCACAGTTGGTTCATGGTCTGAGCCTCGCTGGCGTTGAGTTGGATCGTAAGGTGCTCGCAGAGCTGGGCGCACGCGAACCACAGGCTTTTTCTGCTGTGGTTGATATTGCTCGAGAGGGTCTGGGGAGCAAATCCTAGTTGTCTAGCGCCCGTTTCCTCATCGCCTAAACGGAGCCCTCTTCGTGATTGATGCTGCTGAACTAGATCAGGTTCAAGCTGACTCAGCCCGTGAAATAGCTGCGTGCTCGGAATTGGCCGAGCTTGAGTCCCTGCGTATCTCCCTGCTCGGCAAAAAAGGTCGCCTGACCGTGCTGATGAAGGGCTTGAAGGATGTCGAGCCTGACAAACGCAAGGAAGTGGGCGCCCAGCTAAATGCCGCCAAAGTAGGCGTCGAGGGTAAGCTCGCCGAAAAGCTCCAGGAACTTCAAAGCGAGGCCCTAAACAAGCGACTGGCTTCTGAAGCAATTGATGTTACCCTCCCGGTCCGTTCACCTATTCTCAACACTGGTCCCGGTTCTTTGCATCCGCTTACACGGGTACAGGAGGACCTCGAGCGTATTTTTGAGACTCTTGGCTTCAGTGTAGTTGATGGTCCGGAGCTTGAGCAGGAGTATTACAACTTCGATGCGCTCAACATTCCGGACTCCCACCCTGCACGGGATATGCAGGATACCATTTGGACCAAAGAGGGGACGCTCCTTCGTACGCAGACATCAGCAATTCAGGTGCGTGCTCTCGAACGCTTGAAACCTCCGTTAAGAATAGTCGCGCCCGGCCGATGCTTCCGCTACGAACGCATGGACGCGACTCACGAGCACACCTTCTATCAGATGGAAGGTATGATGGTTGATCGCTGTGTGACCGTGGGTAATCTCATCTACTTCATGAAGACTCTGCTCAGAGAAATCTTCGGTTCCGAGCAGAAGATTAGACTTCGTCCCGGGTATTTCCCCTTTGTAGAACCGGGCTTTGAGCTTGATATCTGGTTCCAGGGGCGCTGGCTGGAACTCTTGCCTTGTGGTCTTGTGCATCCGAAGGTCCTTGAATACGGCGGTATTGATCCCAAGGAGTGGCAGGGATTTGCCTTTGGACTGGGGCTGAGCCGATTGGTGATGTCGCGATACCAAATCGACGATATCCGTCATTTGCAGGGCTGCGATCTTCGCTTTCTGCAGCAGTTTTCCTGACCTACGTTTGCGTGGGAGAAGACTGCTTTCAGCTTCGAGGGCCGAGAGAATGGAAGTGAGCCTTCGAATTAATGGATTCTTTGTAAGGAGCCAATTGTGCGTATTTCTAAGCATTGGTTAGCGGATTATGTCGAGCTATCGGACATGGACGAAGCCGAGTTCTCTGAGCTCATCACGACCCGCGTTGCTGAAGTCGACGAGCTGGAAGTCGTTGCGGCCCCGATGGAGTGGGCCTGCCTTGCTGAAATTACCGCAATTACCCCTCATCCCGAGCGGAA
>JAUIMJ010000105.1 GCA_030433295.1 bacterium
TCTACAACGACGATGAGACCGTTTACTCGATATTTACGAATTTCATTTTCCTTTATTAGACGAGACTACGTACTATGCGAACGCACATAACTGATTTGCGCGGCACGGAGAGAGGAGTACCTATGGAAACCAGGCGCCCTAAAAAACAGTCTTTTTCACGCCTTTTTGTAGACGCGAGAAAGGCGACCTTTCTAACCATTTGTGCCTTACCTCTGTTGCTCCTGCCAAGCATCGTCCTGGCGGAAACCACCAAGGAAGTCGCGGTGGAAGAGGACCGTGCTGACGGGGACCCATACCCGGCGGTTCGTGGCCTCAGTCGAGAGGACATGGCAGCGGCCAGTAAGGGTTGTGTCGACTGCCACACGGCAAGCGACCAAAAGACCATGCACGCATCACCGGGCGTAATTCTCGGTTGTGCCAGCTGTCACGGTGGAGATCCCAAGGTCCGAGCACAGGGACTTGAGAAAGGTACAGAGGCCTACGAACAGGCAAAAGCAACGGCACACGTCCAGCCTGACAATCCCGAGTGGTGGCCAACCTCAGCTAACCCTGAGGGTAGCTACACAAATTTGCTTAAGGAGTCCTTCGAGTTCGTACGTTTCATCAACCCCGGGGACCTGAGAACGGCAGAAAAAGTTTGTGGAGATTGTCACGGTGCGGAAGTTCGCGCCGTTCGTAAGAGCCTGATGACTACCTCGGCGATGTTGTGGGGTGGTGCTTCTTACAATAACAACATTCTTCCCTACAAGAATTACATTCTGGGTGAGGCCTATGGCGCCGACGGTCAGGCGCAGAAGATTGTTCACAAGGGTGAAATCACTGAAGAAGGAAAGAAGCGGGGACAACTGGCAAGTCTGATTCCTCTGCCTCAGTGGGAAGCAATTAATCCAGGTGATTTTTTCCGAATTTTCGAGCGTGGCGGACTCCGAGTCCTTACTCAGTTTCCGGAAATTGGTAACCCCAACCCGCTGGAAGTTGCCGGTAAGCCGGACGTACTTCAATCTAATCGTGGTCCCGGAACCGGTGCGCGTATTTCAGTTCCTGTATTGAACATCCACAAGACCCGACTGAACGACCCGCATAACTCCTTCATGGGAACCAACGATAATCCAGGAGATTATCGAAACAGCGGTTGTACCGGGTGTCACGTTATCTACGCGAACAACAGAGAATGGGAAGCTTCAGGACCGTATGCAAAATACGGAAACGACGGTAAGTCGTTCTCGGCTGACCCGACGATTCCTAAAGACGAATCCGGACATCCTATTCGTCATGAGTTCACTCGAGGAATTCCAACGGCTCAGTGTATGAACTGTCATATGCATCAGCCGAACATGTTCGTTAACACCTACCTGGGATACACCATGTGGGACTACGAATCAGATGCTCCTTTTATGTGGCCGGAAAAGCAGAAATTCCCGTCCCATGAAGAAATGTGGCAGTCCTTGAACCGGAACCCCGAGGAGGCAGTTATCCGCGGGAAATGGTCTGACCCCGAGTTTCTCAAAGAGGTCAGTAAACTGAATCCGAAACTTAAGAATACTCAGTTTGCGGACTACCACGGTCATGGTTGGAACTTCCGAGCGATCTTCAAGAAAGACCTCGAAGGGAACCTGCTCGATGAAGCTGGAAAGAAAGTCTCTCACGACGATCCGAAGAAGTTTGATAAAGCCGTACACATGATGGATATCCACGCACAGGGCGGTATGCAGTGTTCGGACTGTCACTTTGCGCAGGATTCACATGGTGATGGGCATATCTACGGAGAGGTCGCCCAGGCGGTAGAGATCATGTGTAAAGACTGTCACGGGACCACGACAAAGCGAGCTACGCTCAAGACGTCGGGACCTGCGGCCCCTGAGGGGGGTAACGACCTCCGTCTGATGCGCACACAGTTCGGTGACAAGCGATTCAATTGGGTTAACGGAGAACTCTGGCAGTACTCGAACCTCGACAAGAACCTGAAGTGGAAAGTCTCTCAGGTTGTCGATTCCATTAACCCCGGAAGTTCAAAGTACAATGCAAAGGCGGCCAAGGCCAAGCTGGTTAAGAAGCTCGGGCCTAATGAGACCAAGGCAAAGAAAGCCGCCTTTGGAACAGCCGAAAAGGATTTGGCCCACTCAGATAACGAGAATATGGCATGCTTTACCTGTCATACCTCATGGACCACCAGTTGTGGTGGATGTCATCTTCCGATTCAGGCGAACTGGAAGCAGAAGTCCAAGCACTACGACGGTAAAACTACGAGAAACTGGGCTTCCTATAATCCGCAGGTAGTACGTGACCAGATCTTCCAGATTGGTCGTCATGGTCCTACAAAAGACGGACGAATTGTGCCTATTCGTTCCTCAAGTGCTCTGGTGCTGAGTTCAAAAGACATCAACCGTCAGATCATTTACACGCAGCAGCCACCAGTTTCAGCCGGAGGATACAGTTCACAGGCGTTTGCGCCTCATTTCCCTCATACGGTTCGTAAGACTGAGACCAAACAATGCGCTGATTGTCACGTATCCTCAAAGGATGACAACAACGCAATCATGGCTCAACTGCTTTTACACGGAACCAATTTCGTTAACTTCATGGGCTACCATGCCTATGTTGCTACCGCGGATGACGGCTTCGAGGCAGTTCAGGTGACTGAGTGGGACGAGCCACAGGCAGTAATTGGGAGTTACCTCCATCAGTATGCCTATCCGCAGTGGTTTAGTGAGCACGAGGAGCGAGGGAAGCGACTTGAGACCAGCAGACACCACTCGGTTGGTGTGGGTATTCCGAACCCCTTCGCAAGTAACAAGACGATCAAGAAAATCCAGCTTCGCGGTGAGTATGTCTACACCGCGGGCGGTTCGGATGGTTTCCGCGTTTATGATGCGGCAAACGTCTCGAACAAGGGCTTCTCTGAGCGCATTGTAACGGCTCCGTTCTCACCGCTGGGACATGACACCCATGTTTCCTCGGAGAATGCGACCTCCTTCGCCTTACCGACAAACCAGCCGGTCGCGCCGCATTTCAAGCAGCTTCCAGAGAACCTGGAGCAGCCAATGCATGCGATTTACAACTACGCCTTCATTACCGATAGCGTTGAAGGGCTGATTGTCGTGAATGTGAACACCCTGCAGGATGGTGACCGGGAGAATAACTTCCTTAAACGAGCGCTCACCTGGAATCCTGAGGGCGTGCTCAACGGCGCTACCTTTATTGAGCTGGCCGGTGCGAATGCCTACATCGGTACGAAGGATAAGCTCATCATCGTTAGCCTTGACGACCCGATGAAGCCTCGAGTTCGTGCGAGCCTGCCGTTTAAAGCGGTAACGCAGATAGCCATTCAGTTCCGTTATGCCTTCGTTACTGACGGAAGCGGGTTCACGGTTGTCGATGTCACCAACATTGATAAGCCAAAGAAAGTGGCAAATATCCCGATGGCCGATGCACGAGGGGTATACGTCGCAAGAACCTACGCATACGTATCAGGTGGAAAGGAAGGACTCTACATCATAGATGTGACCACACCGAAATCTCCGACAACCTACATGCGGTATGACGAGAACGGCACCATCAATGACCTGTATGACGTTAAAACGGCGACTACGAATGCAAGTCTGTTTGCCTATCTTGCTGATGGTAAGAACGGCTTGAAAGTGGTGCAGCTCACTGATCCGGAGCGCGTGCCCACCTTCTATGGTTTCTCACCGAAGGTTAAGCCGAAGCTAATCGCCTGGCGTGAGACGGGTGGCCCTGCCGTATTTGTCAGTAAGCCGCTCGATCGAGACAGAGCGGTCGACGAAACCGGGCACCAGATTGCGGTATTGGGTCGCATTGGTTCTCGACCACTCAACCAGGAAGAGCAGGAGAAGATGTTCCTTAACAAGAACGGCGAAGTATACACCGTCGATTAGGAACTCTTCCGACACGCTCCACCCCCTGCTGTGCTGTTCGCTTGCGGGCAGCACAGCGTCCGCCGTTACCACTGATGGACGAAGGGGTGGGGTGGCTCCTTCCTTTGCCGATACCAGCCACTGGCGAATTCTACAAAGCTACTAATCCTACAAAGCTACTAATTCTACAAAGCTAGAGGGGGAGTTTCAGATGCTTTGTCCTAAGTGCGGTGCAGAGGTCGGTGAACGAAGCCAGCTCTGTGATACCTGCAGCAGTTCGGAGGACGGCGCTACCCTCGGAAGGATCAACGTCAAACAGATTCGAAAAGAAGTCACTCCCGAAGAGCGAGAAGAATACGAGAGGCAGAAGGCAGCGTACCACGAAGGTCACGAGGAGCGAGTGACCTTTACTTCGAGTTCGGCAGGCGGCACAGCGGTAAGCAAACGTAAACGCAAAACGAAGGTATCGAATCTTCCTTTTTTTGTGGTGCTTGTCGCGCTTCTGGCAGCTTTTACCGTGGGCGGGTACTTGCTGAGTCCGCATAGCACAGAGAGTCGCACTCCCTATGATCAGTTCGCGCATATCCCGGATAAAAGAACGGGAGATTCCGCTATCCCGAGTACTGATGGAACACTGTTTCTCAACCGCAGCAGCGAAGGCCTGAGACAGAGTAAAATCGCCTACGATCCCGAACGCTCACTGCTCTCTGTTCACTTCACCCATGCCACGCTTAGGTCACCTCGGCTCTTTCTGGAGTATCGCCTTGCCGAGGACTCGCGGCTCTTCGACCTGGCGAACGTAGTATCTATTCGCGCTGAGCTGATAACGGAGACCGGTGTGCAACATTTTGATATTCCCCGGCCTGAGGACAGCAGTTCGCATCGCTTATCCGGCTTATTGGGCAGAGGAAAAGAGATCTCGGGGGCAATGAACTTTCAGGGAGTCCTTAAGGACGCCGACGGAAATGACGTTCGCATTCGCTGGGACGTGCGCTTCAAAGGCCAGCTGTAAAAACGGAGGTATCAGGGAATAAAAAAAAGGGACTGCCCTAGGGATGAGCAGCCCCAAAAGGGCAAAGGTTATGGGTGTATACTGAGCCCACTAGAAGGTGGGGGTCTGCCTAAAGTTTTTTGAGGGCGAAGTATATTGTTTTGTCGGAGACAAAACCAAACAACAAGTATACCCCTAACAAATCAGTCAGCACGATTAGTGCTGTCCGCTGGAGCCTATCAAGCCGCCACCCCACCCCGGGCTCAGTATGTGGTCTACTGGTCGCGCCTGAGGCGCTCCAATATCCCCCTACACCTAACACTCATCTTGAGAACAAATTTCAAAGTGTTAGGGGTATATACGTGCTTTGCTTGTAAATACATATGGTAGACGCCGAGCCCGATGAATACTTACACCTTTTTTGCGAAAAAATGCTCTGGCCTGTCCATGCTGATGGCGTAAAGATGCTAGCCCCCCGGTAACACATAAAATTTTGCCCTCTGTTTACCGCATACACCTTGCTCCGCCAGGGGCGCCCGACTATACTTTAGCGCTGTTACGCGAGACCAGTACCAGTCATCTGTAGTCTCTCAGGGAAAACCACAGCAATGAGTCCTTATCATGAGCCGTACATTAAACCCCTTTAGCTCTCGAATAACCCAGCCTAAGTCGCAGGGTGCGTCACAGGCGATGCTCTATGCTGCCGGACTTACTGCGGAAGACATGAACAAGCCACAGGTTGGTATCGCCAGCGTCTGGTGGGAGGGCAACCCCTGTAATATGCATCTTCTCGACCTTGCACAGGAAGTTAAAGAGGGGGTTAAGGACGCAGGCATGGTGGGGCTTCGCTTCAACACCATCGGCGTAAGTGACGGAATATCCATGGGAACTGAGGGAATGAGCTATTCGCTTCAGTCCCGTGATCTCATCGCGGATTCAATCGAAACAGTTATGGGCGGGCAATGGTATGACGGACTGGTTACCGTTCCCGGATGCGACAAAAATATGCCGGGCTGCCTGATAGCGATGGCGCGCGTGGATCGACCTTCGCTGATGGTCTACGGAGGAACGATAAAACCCGGCTGTGCAAATAAAGACGCCAGTACATCTGAGCCTCTCGATATCGTATCGGCTTTCCAGAGTTACGGACAGTTTCTCTCCGGTGACATTGATGACAATCAACGTGAGGATATTGTCCGGCATTCCTGTCCTGGTGCCGGAGCCTGCGGCGGAATGTATACCGCCAACACCATGGCTGCCGCGATCGAAGCCATGGGAATGAGTCTTCCTTTCAGTTCTTCCTACCCGGCTGAGGATGAGGAGAAGCGGATGGAGTGCCGGCAGGCAGGAGAAGCAATTCACCGCCTTCTCGAACTCGGCCTCACACCGAGTAAAATAATGACTCGAGCTGCCTTTGAAAATGCCATGGTTGTGACCATCGCTCTGGGTGGCTCGACTAATGCCGTGCTCCATTTATTGGCAATGGCACGGGCCCTGGACATCAAGCTGCAGTTGGCCGACTTTCAGGCAGTAAGTGATCGTATTCCCTTCCTCGCAGATTTGAAACCAAGCGGCAGATTTGTCATGGAAGACCTGCATCATGTTGGCGGAGTACCTGCCGTGATGAAATACCTGCTTGCAGAGAACTTGCTCGATGGCTCCTGTCTGTCGGTTACCGGTGATACCATCGCAGAGAACCTGGCAAAGGTTCCTGATCTCAAGGAAGGCCAGGAAATCGTCATGCCACTGAATAAACCGATTAAAGAAACCGGGCATATCGAAATTCTATTCGGAAATCTTGCTCCGGAAGGTGCGGTCGCAAAGATTACGGGGAAGGAGGGAGTCATCTTTTCAGGACCGGCGCGGGTGTTCGACTCAGAGGAACTGATGCTTGAGGCTCTTGAGCAGAAGAAGATTTCAAAAGGCGATGTAGTCGTTATCCGATATGAAGGCCCAAAAGGCGGCCCCGGCATGCCTGAAATGCTTACGCCAACCAGCGCAATCATGGGGGCAGGCCTCGGAAAAGATGTAGCGCTGCTCACTGACGGTCGATTCTCTGGTGGATCACATGGCTTCATCGTCGGGCATATTACACCGGAAGCTCAGGAGGGCGGTCCGCTCGCGCTTATTCGCGACGGTGATACGATTACCGTAGACGCCGAGAATAATCGCCTCGATGTCGATCTGAGTCCGGAAGAACTGGACGCAAGACGTGCCGCATGGACTATGCCGGCCTACAAGCACACCCGAGGAACGCTGTACAAATACATCAAGAATGTAACCTCAGCGAGTCAGGGCTGCGTGACCGACGAGTAGGGACTGCGCTCCCCCGGCTCGGCTTAACCTGGCTTGGGTGCCGCTGGGGTAGGGCGCCTAGGTTAGAGCATTGTAGGCATTTTCAAAGGCCTCAATAGAAGCCTGAATAATATCCGGGGACGCCCCGCTCCCAACGGATACTTCTTCCTCTCTGGCGAGCTTCAGTTCCACGTATACTACCGCGTTAGTACCTTCACTTCTGATATTCACCTTATAGTTCGAAAGTGAGAACTGAAAACTATCTCCGCAGGCTTTCTTGAGTGCCGCGATAACCGCATCGACCGGCCCCACACCTTCACCTGAGCTAACGACGTCTTTCTTTCCGACTCGCACGGTAACCTCGGCGGAAGACTTCTTGTCTTTGTAGGTATGCACCGTAAAGTCGAGAACCGAGAAAGCTCCCTCACGGCGCTCCGTTGGTTTTTCCAGAACCTCTTGCACGATATCCTGCAAGTCCGAAAACGTGATAGGTTTGCCTTTGCGCAGGAAGCGCTCAATAACGGCAGAAATAGCAGCTATCTGCTGCTCGCTAAAGGGGAGAGAAAAATACGTATCAAGCTTCTCAAGCATTTCCTCCGCGGAAGGCACCGCATCGAAGATGACATGCCCCCGATCGACGAAAGACACGCTCTTTCCTTCAAAAAAGGAGTTCTTATACAGAGAAAGAAAGTCCTCTACATCCGGAAAGATCGTCGGTGGCTTAATCGCAATTTTCAAAATTGGGCTGGGGTCCTTCAATCCGGCTCCGGTCAGCACGCATACGACGCGTTTACCAAGCAGACCGAGATCCTTGGCGTAGCGCCGTAAACTGGCGACGGTGGCAGCGCAGGCCGCCTCGACGAAGAAACCCTCTTCACGAGCAAGACTGTATTGGGCTTCAAGCATCTCGGTATCACTGACTGCACAGGCACTTCCATTGGAGGAATAAATCGCATCCAGGGCCTTAGTTGCATCGAGTGCATGGTTGATCGCAATCGCGCCGGCGATTGAACTCACGCGATTAAAGGTGACACCTTCTTTTGCGCCATTCTTGAAGGCATCTACAATAGTAGGCGCTCCCTCCGCCTGCACCCCGATGAGGCGCGGCATGCGATCGATGAAATCCAGCTCCTGATAATCCTGAAAGCCGCGATAGTACGAAGCGATATTGGTTCCGCAACCCATGGGCACCACAACGGCTTCCGGCATGTCGTAGAAAAGCTGCTCAGCTACCTCAAAGGCCGCTGTTTTATGCCCCTCGACACGAAAGGCATAGTCACCGCACAAATAGAAACCAAGCTCCTGCGCAACTTCATACGCAATCCGCGCGGCATCACCGTAACTGCCCTTTACCTGCACGATTCTGCCGCCATAGGAGATCACCTGCGCCATTTTGGATGTCGGCGTATCCTCCGGGACAAAAACAAAACAGGGCATATGGGCCGCGGCTGCGTAACAGGAGATAGAGGCAGCCATATTCCCGGTCGATGCCACAACAACCGCTTTCGCACCTAACTCCCGGGCAATCGAGATCTCTACCGCGGAACCACGATCTTTAAATGCACCGGTAGGATTCTGACTCTCAAGCTTAAAGTAGAGGTCGATTCCAAGTTCCTCGCCAAGCCTGGTACTGCGGATCAGCGGCGTGGCACCCTCTCCAAGGGTAACGAAGGAATCGTATCGCTTGATGGGCATGAGCGGCAGATACTTACTGCCCTGGGGGGGCGCATGCTTGAAATACTCTTTGTTGATGCGAGAACGCACCAACTCCATGTCCATTTTGACTTCCCAGGGACCATCTTTGCCGGTGAACACCAGGTTCTCTGGTGTTACCTTTTTCTTGGTCCTGAAGTCGAGCAACTCGTACATGCGAGAACGGTATCCTATCGACTAGCGTTGTTGAAAATCCACTGTCGCGGCGCCGATGTCTTCACCCTTACCGCTGGGTGAACCAAGCTCTCTTGTCTCAGAAGATTTTCTGAGCGCAATGCGACCCGAGCGAATGAATTCTCGAATGCCGTAGGGTTCGAGCAAAAGAAAGAGGGAATTGATATCGTCTTCTTCCCCGGTCTTCTCGACGATGAGACTGCTGTCCGTCGCATAGGTGACGACCGCGCCGTGGCGATGAGCAAGCTCCTCAATCTCGGGGCGCTTGTTTTTATCATCAGCGGCGACTCGAATCAGTCCTATCTCACGAAAGATGAGGTCATTATCTTCACTGACGAAGGCGTGAACCACTTCGATGATACGATCGATCTGCTTGACTATCTTGCTAATCAAGCTTGGAGTCGTTCGGACAACTATCGTGAATCGCGAGATGCCCCGATGCTCCGTCTCCGACACGGTCAGACTTTCAATGTTTATCTTCCGACGAGTCAGGGTAGCCGTCAGACGGTGCAACACGCCCGGGTGATTCTCCGTGTATGCTGAAATAGTATATAAGCGTTCCACCGTATATTACTCCAATCTGATATCAGAAACTGAGGCGCCGGAAGGCACCATCGGAAACACATTTTCTTCTTTCTCGCAGACGATCTCCAGAACGTACGGTCCGTCCGAATCGAGCATCCTTTTAAGAGAAGTCATCAGACCATCACGCGTACTCACGCGTTCGGCCTCAACACCAAATCCCTCAGAGATCTTCACAAAATCAGGATTTTCAAGCTCAACAAAGGAGTATCTCTTTTCGAAGAACAACTCCTGCCACTGCCGGACCATCCCCAGATAGTTATTGTTGAGTATGATAATTTTCACCGCCAGATTCTGTTGCGCAATGGTGCCCAACTCCTGAATGGTCATCTGAAAGCAGCCATCCCCGATAACCGTAACTACCTTACGTTCAGGAGCCCCGGCCTTGGCACCCAGGGATGCCGGCAGGGCAAAGCCCATGGTTCCGAGACCTCCTGAGGTAATCCAGCTATTGGAGTATTTAAATTTGTAGTAGCGGGCAGACATCATCTGGTGCTGACCAACATCCGCAACAAGTATCGCTTCACCGCCAGTCAGCTCGGAGACGCGGGAAATTACTTCCGCCATGCGAATACCGCCTTCAGTTGGATTGGTCTCCGCATCGATGACCGTCGAAAATTCTTTCTCAGCACATTCAGCAAAGCGGGCGAACCATTCCGGGCGCTCAGCCTTTTCTACGAGAGAAAGCATCGCCTGCAAGGCCGTTTTTGCATCGGCATTGATCGGGATAGTCGCTGCAACGTTCTTATCTATCTCAGCCGCGTCTATATCAATATGGATGACCTTCGCCTTGATACCGTATTTGTCGAGTTTTCCGGTAACCCGGTCGTCAAAACGCATACCTATCGCAATCAGAAGATCCGATTCGTTGGTCAGAAGGTTGGGTCCGTAGTTCCCATGCATGCCCAGCATACCGACATACTTAGAGTGACCGGAGGGGATAGCAGAGAGTCCGTGCAAGGTACAGGCAATCGGTATATCCGCACGCTCCGCAAGGTCTATTACCTCAGACTCACACTGCGAAATCAGTACGCCGTGCCCGCAAAGGATCATCGGACGATCGGACTCTTTGATCGCCTCCACCGCCTGCTCAACATACTCAATGTTGAGGGAAGGGTTGGGGTCAAAGTTTTTTATCCCCTGAATAGAGACTGGCTCAAAATCAAGCATCTCGAGCTGAGCGTTCTTCGTGATATCTACCACCACAGGACCGGGGCGCCCGCGCTGTGCGATGTAAAAAGCTTTGGCGATAATTTCCGGAATCTCCGCCGCAGTGGTGACCTGATAGTTCCACTTCGTTATGGGAATGGTAATCCCGATAACATCCGTTTCCTGGAACGCATCAGTACCAAGCAAGTCGGCAGAGACCTGTCCGGTAATACAGACCAGGGGAACCGAGTCGAGCATGGCATCGGCGATACCGGTGACGAGGTTGGTAGCACCGGGCCCCGAGGTCGCCATACACACACCGGCACGACCCTGCACACGCGCGTATCCCTGAGCGGCATGCACCGCACCCTGCTCATGCCTCACAAGAACGTGCTTGATGTCATCTGCAAAATCATACAGGGCGTCATACACGGGCATTATCGCACCGCCGGGATAGCCAAACACCATCTCCACTCCCTCATTCAGGAGAGCACGCCACAAAGCCTCAGAACCGGAAATTTCCATTTTCTTTTCCAAATCTACGTCCGAAAAGTCGGCAAACGCCTACTGCTACAATGGGAAGACAAAACAGCTACTCAGACAACTTCCCATGCTGACACATCGCAGGAAACTTCTGAAATCACCGTAGGGGCGCCGACCCGGGTAACTACTTAATTTTCATTCCGCGGCTCGAACCATACAACCTATGGCTGAGCCCCGGCAATTATTACATTTTTCCTAAGCTAAAAACAATTTTTTGCGCCGAAGGCACACCGGCTCCTGTTCGCCGCTGCACGGGAACTTCGGTAGCTGAGGCCAACAGGCTTAGCAGATGCTACGCGGAGCAGAGGAGATGCAAAACATCATGAAAGGAGAAGCCCTGGACTAAATTGTATCCAATGTATAGGAGAAGCTTCCGTGCTCAGAGCTCAGGCTCAATGAGTTTTCCTCGCCTTCGCCCGCTTCCACACGGCCAACTACTCGGGCATCAATGTTATAGCCGCCCGCTGTTTCAACAACACTGGAGACGGCATCTTCATCAACATAGAGTTCCATTCGATGCCCCATATTAAAGACCTTATACATATCTCTCCACGGAACATCCGCGGTCTCCTGGATCAGAGAAAAGAGCGGGGGAGTGGGGAAAAGAGAATCCTTAACGTAGTGATTTCCCTTTCCAAATCTCAGCATTTTGGTTTGCGCACCGCCAGTGAGATGAACGACGCCCGAGATGGCGGACGCGGATTTTCTGAAAATGTCCCGAAGCACGGGCGCATACGTCCTGGTGGGAGAAGCCAGGGCCTTCCCAACACTCATGCCCAGACCATCCGGCGTGTCGCAAACACCGAATGCACCTCGATACGCCACATCCTTCGCAAGCTGAGGATCGCAGACCTCAGGATAGGTGGTCCGATATTCGTTTTTTAAAAGACAATGACGGGCCAGAGTCAGGCCATTCGAGCCGATGCCGGAGTTTGGCTCAGGCTCGTACGTCGCCTGACCGGTGCTGGACAGACCCACGATTACATCCCCCGGCTTGATGGAGTCCGCCTGTATCAGGGATTCCCTGGCGATGCGCGCCATAACCACAGCATCGACCAGGAGCGTTCGCGTGATGTCGCCGCAATCTGCGGTCTCACCACCGCTCATCTGAATTGGAATTCCATGGCCCTGAAGCATCTCAACCAATCGCTTATACGAGGAGATTATCTCGCCAATGGCAGCATCATCGATGTGGGAGGTATTCCTGCCAATGGTGTTGGCAAGAAGCAGATGGACCGGCTCTCCGACACAATAGATATCGTCGAGGTTCATCACTAGTGCATCCTGAGACAATCCCGCAAACAGACTCCTGTCACCCGTCTCTCGGAAATACAGATACGGCACGATGCTTTTGGTTCCTGCACCATCACAATGCAGGACGGAGACGAAGGAATCATCCCCGGCTACATCCGCAGACAACTGTGCGAAATATCCGTCTGAGTGCTCCAGTCCTGCTGAACTGAGCACTTCATGTAAACCGGACTTGGAGGCTGACACCCCTAAATCGTCATATGAATCCTTCGCCAATGTCTGTACCTCAAATAGTGCTGAACGTTGCGCTTACTCAAAGCTCTGAAACTCAGGTATGTAACAT
>JAUIMJ010000106.1 GCA_030433295.1 bacterium
GTCTCCTTCTTTTACGAAGTGCCTGAGGAGCTTTTTGCGAAAGAAAAAGAGGTAAATAATCGAAAGAATGCCGAAGACGACCCATTCGACCCAGACGGCCGGCAAAACGCCTACCGCGACCAGGGCACCCGTGGTGATGCCGGCAAGTCCCATGAAGACAAAGTAAAAATCCAGGGGAACAAAGAGTTCAAACGATAGAAGCGCAAGTCCCAATACGATCCAGATCCACCACGCCATAACTATCTCCTTTTTCTTGTACCGCTACACGGATGCAGTCCGCAGCAGCAGTGTTTGTCGATACCAGCTTATTCAAACGCCCAGCATTTGTCTGAGCGGCCTGATGAAGGCAACGAGGCCGATGATGCACAGCGGACCAAAGGTTCCCGTAAGCAAGCCCCAGAGGGAAAAGATGCCTACCGTGACAGCGGCGATTCCCGTCATGAGGTATCGCAACTCACTGGGAAAGAGGCACTCGACGCATATCAAAACAATCCCCGAAACAATCCAAGCCGCAGCCATCATCGAATACTTTCCCTTGTTTAAGACATTCAATTACTTCTGGCTTGTGACTACCCCGGAGTATATCTTTGTAGAGCTGGAGCAGCCACAATTTACCGTTAGACTGGGTCGAGGAGCTAAAGCTTGGTACGCGGTCTTTCCTTGTGTAAGATGTTTAATTTGCAGGTGATTTTGACTGTTGGCGGCGCGAGGCCTCCCCTCATGTTGCAATTCAGGCGGGCGAATTGAAAATGCGAGAATTCGATATGAAATCAGAAGGCAGGAAGCAGAAGACTGTTCGAAGCGCACGCCGGATAGTCGCACCCGGGTTGCTTGTTCTCGCACTGCTGCTGAGTCTCCCCGGATTAGCCGTGGCCGATCGGGTCGCGGGACTCCCACAGGATCAGGAAGGTTATGGTGATAGTACTATCCTCGATGGCTGGAGAGCTCTGGGGTATGCCGTGGTTCAGCCTTTTTCCCGATCATTTGAACGGGGAGGGGATTGTGTGAACTGGCTGGAGCCGAGAGAGCCGGTGACTCCCCTGGTGGTGGTTCCCGTCTGCGGAGTATATGGATTTGCTGAAGGAGTGGTGGTGGGTGCCTGTGCCGCCACACTCGGTGTTCTCGATATCGTCACTTTTGGAATATTTGAATTGTCCTACCGTGCGGGGTTTCTCGAGGACTAGAGCGCGAACGTGCGTCCGCGCTAGTAGGCATTTTTGCTGTGCTTTTGTGACGAATACTTTAGCTGTTAGCGATATTCTTTTGCGCGGCCTCAGGAGAAGCCAGGGTTTTTCCTCGAACAGACTCAGGGAAAAAACGCTCAGCTAACCAGCGGCCGGCCTGGAAGGCACCGGCTTTGAAACGATCGATAACGACTTTTTGCTTTTG
The DNA here is from genome assembly GCA_030433295.1 of bacterium. GTDB lineage: Bacteria > Bdellovibrionota_C > UBA2361 > SZUA-149 > SZUA-149 > JAUIMJ01. The sequence continues at coordinate 1,390 of JAUIMJ010000106.1, forward strand.
ATGAAGCTCTGCTCGCTGTAGCCAGGCAGTGGACAGCGTTTCTCCAAGCGACTCTGCTTGAACGGCGTTAAGTTCAATTCCGAACTCTTTGCAGCCGAGGTCCTTCATGAAGCTGCGCACCTTCGGAGCGTAAATCAGTCCAACCACCGGTGTTTCCACCGCGGAAGCGAGTACCAAAGAATGGAAGCGCATTCCCATCAGTAGCTGACAGTGGCGCATCACCGCCTGAATGTCGTGCGAGAGAAATTCGCTGTTATCAATGACTACCGCGTCAATTTTGGCGGCGAGAGCATTGGTAAAAGCCTCATCCATGGGATGCGTTGAGAAAAGGATGTTCTGTACGGGTGCATTGATTTTCTTGTGCGCCAGAAGAATTCCGTCTGCCAGAGAATCGAGAAAGGCCGAACGATCGCTGAGTTTCTCTTCTTTCTTCAACCAGGAGTCGATGTATCCCGTTACGTTGATACCCAGGGCAGGAATGTCCTGATTTGCTCCCTTTGCCGAAAGAATCTCCTTTGCCCGCGCCTCGTCAGAAACCGGATTGATGAAGGCAGAATCACCGGTCAGCTCAACCGCACCCTGATAGCCAACGGTTCGAGCAAGTTCCGTGCTGTCCTCTTCACGCATGGTTACCAGAGAAGAGCCGGAGAGCACCGACTTTGCGCACCATTCACTGAGCTTGCTCGGGAAAGGTCCGATACCGCAGTTGAAGCAAATTACTTTGCACTTCAGCAGTCGCGCCAGGGGAACGAGAAAGACCAGCGTGATGAGATAATTAAAAGCCGGGTTGAGCAGCTTCTTCCCGAAGATAATGCCGTCACAGATTAGCGCGACGTCGCTTTTTGCCATCGCGCGAAGGGTGGGGATGCCAAGAAGACGAATACTGCCCGTCCAGGGCATCACGTCCAGTGCTTTTACATTGTATTTTCCGCCGTAGTGTTTTTCGACCCACTTCGGTGCGATCGTGGGGCAGTAAAATTCAGCGGTAGGTAGCTCATCGCTAAGATTATCGAGGATACTCGACAAAATTGCGGCATCGCCGAGGTTACGACCAGAGTTATTTCCTAAAAGAGTGATGCGTGGGTGTTCGCTTTTCACAGATACCTACCTGAGGATTTAGAGACGTCTGCCGGGCACGACGCAATGAAGTCATAAATACATTTGAGGCTGATGAGCTCAATAAGAGTTGCGTAGAGTATTTCGTTTCATACAAAAAGACAAGGGATATATCCCTGAAATGCCGGGCGGGGAATTCTATCGTTCCCGTAACTCACCTTAATTATTTACCATTTCCCTCTGGCTTGTCTCGGGGAGCTCTCCCAGCAGAGAGGAATACAGAGAGAGATGCTCCTGACAGACCCGGGAGAGGGCAAAGGAATGGACGCAGGCTTTTGCTTTCTTGCCCATGCGCAGACTCACCCCGGGGGAGTGTCCGAGGACCTGCATTGCTCGACACAGGGCATCCGGGTCTTCCGGATCTACGAGCAGGCCGTTCTTTCCTTCGCTGATGAGGTGTTCTATGCCCTCGACCCGAGTACCGATAACCGGCGTTCCCGCGGCAAAGCTCTCAAGGGTTACGAGTGAGCAGGCCTCCCAGCTCCGTGTTGGAACAATAGTACATCGGGCCTGCTGCAGCAGGTAGGTTTTTACCTCGGCAAAGGCTGCACCAACAAAAAAAATCTCCTTTTGCAGTCTAAGCTTCTGCGCGAGCCTTTTCAGATTCGCCTCTTCCCGGCCATAGCCCGCAATCACCAGAGGAAGGCGGGTGGAGGCGTCGAGTTTCGAGTACGCGAGGATAAGTATGTCGGCTGCTTTTCGCTCTGTCAGTCTTCCGAGAAAGAGAAAAAAATTTCTCTCCTTGATTCCCTCGGGGAGTGACTTCGGTCGACGGCAGACAGTCTGCAGCGAGGGGATATCAACACCATTCGGTATCTCGTGCACCGGGGCGGGTCGCTCACTGAGTGCTTCGTAATTGCGTCTTGTATCGCCGCTTACCGCAATCATGGCGTCAACACCGGAGGCGGCATACTGTACTTTCTCCATCACGTGCGCCTTCCTGTAGCGATCGTGGGAGATGAAAACGTCACATCCATGGCTTGTGAATACGACAGGGGTTCCCAGAAGCTCCTTTAGGCGGGTCGCAAGATAGGCCTGGGGATAGAGTTCATGGCAGTGGATAATATCAAATGAAAATTTCTTGTGTGCCCTGAGCAGGTAACGCAGGTACCAGTCGACTCCCCAGGTCTTCGAAAGGTGCGGCGGGTATCTGAATACGTCATACGCTTTATCGCTGTCGTCAGGAAAGGACCACCACTTTGGTCTGGGAGCAATAACGCAGGTCCGATGTCCCTGCGCGACGAATGCGCGCGCAAGTCCGTCGACGACGAGCTCGGATCCACCGATTTTGGGCAGAGCCCTTCCGATAAACAATCCGATATTCATCTATCTCGTCAGCTATCAGGTCCAGCGCAGTGAGCATGAGTGTCCGCGGTCGTCGAGCAATAGACGACCGCCAGGAGATTCGCAGGCATTAAGGGGCTCGGATGTTGGGGAGAACATCCGCCGCATGCGAACTAATTACCCAGAATAGCTCATGTATTTTGGGGGGTCAAATGAGTGCGTCATTGTGCGTAAACACTCATTGACCCTCTTGCGGTGAGCTTGAGAAACTGGCCACAGCTGCGCTCTCCCAGGCCTGCCAATGATTCCCGGATTTGCTTCGTCTAATCCAGGACGGGCACGAACAGGCGCGTAACGGTATCCTCGGTTCGCAGGCACACCTCAGATCGCGGGAGCCGGGTCGGCGCGGTAGAATAGGAAATCAGTACATGGATGAACTACAGACGATTGTTAGCGCAATATCTCTTTCCATGGGTGTTGCATGGGCCAGTGGAATCAACCTCTACGCGACCCTTCTGACGCTTGGTCTCCTTCAGATGAACGGAGCGATCATTCTCCCTGAGGAACTTCACATCGTTGCGCATCCTCTGGTGCTTTCTGCCGCCGGGCTCATGTTCTGTCTTGAGTTTTTCGCCGATAAGATCCCCGGGATCGATAGTATGTGGGACGGAATCCATACATTTATCAGGATTCCCGCCGGTGCGGTACTTGCGGCAGCTGCTCTGGGCGAGGTCAATGCGCCGATTCTGCTGGCAGCAGCGATCGTAGGGGGAGGTGTCTCGGGTGTTTCGCATGCTACTAAGTCCAGCACTCGAGCAATTATCAATACCTCTCCTGAACCAGTGAGCAACTGGACCGCTTCAATTGCCGAAGATGTAGCAGTGATAGCCGGCGTGTGGGCCGCGGTGAGTCATCCCTGGGTTTTTATCGCACTCTTTTGTGTGTTTTTGTTGTTTGCTGCCTGGCTTTTGCCGAGAATCTGGTCGCTGTTGAAATCTCTCTTCTCACGCTTTCTGGGGCCTAAAACAGCAAGTGTTTCAGAGGAAGCTTCAACATGAGAGTACCCCCGCTGCACAAACGCCTGAGGATGAGACAGGTAATCTCTCCGAGAGGTCGGCGCGCTTTCGGCCCGGTGCAAGCATGTTTCCTGCTCATGGTAGTCGCTCTTTGCTCCCTCCTCGTGACAAGGGCGATCGAGCCAACATCAGCCGAACGACAGTTAGTGCAGCTTTGTCCCTCTTTGAAAAACTTCGCCAGCGTCCGGGCTGATGTGTTGCGGGCTGTGCATCAGGCGGCCAGCGTGACTATGATTGACCCACATCTTCTCATGTCGGTGATCGCGACAGAGTCCAGCTGTCGGCATCGGGCTCGTTCGCCGAAAGGCGCACTGGGCCTGATGCAGTTGATGCCGGCTACCGCTCGTTATCTCGGTGTTGCTGACCCAATGTCCATCGAGGACAACGTTCACGGTGGGGCGCGATATCTTGCTGAGCTTTCAAAGCGATTTGGCGGTGATCTTGAGCTCGCTCTAGCGGCATATAACGCCGGACCCTCCCGGGTGAGAAAATACGGCGGGGTTCCTCCCTACAAAGAGACCCGAGATTTTGTCGACCGTGTAATGCGGCGCCTGGAGACCCTCAAATCACAGAAGGCCCGCGGGGTGTAGGCAGCCTCGCGCGAGGCTGAGGCGAGAGCAATTGCGGCGTATCTACGAAATTCCTCAAAAGTGATTCTTGCACCGCGCATCGCGTGATATTGCGGCGGCGTAATTGTCGAGAATCCCCCTTTACCGATTGATTTCCAGTTTTGCAGTGACTCCGGCTGGCTATTTTTGTAGATCTAAGTAGTCGGTCGCTTCGGCGATACGGACGTGGTCGTGCGCCCCGAATCACGTGGGCAGATAGAGAACCTGATTTTTGCTGGGAGCAGTATAGAATGGAAGATCTTTTTTCGCTCGCTAATGTATCAACGCTGCTGATGCTGATTTTCTTGCAGGCAGTGCTTGGTTTCGACAACCTGCTCTATATTTCGATCGAATCCAAGAAGGTTCCGGAGGCTCGACAGGCCTACGTGAGAAAGGTGGGTATCAGCCTGGCCATCGGGCTCAGGATTATACTTCTGTTCGTTGTGGTGGGGGCGATCAAAGCATTTCAGCAGCCGTTTTTTTCCATACATGTCCCCGGTGTGTTTGAGGGCGACTTCACCGTACACAGTTTCATCGTTCTGTGTGGAGGGATTTTCATCATACATACAGCTTTTAAAGAAATCGTCCACATGCTGAGTATGGATGATCTTGGGTCGGAAGATAAGGGACAGAGTAGCTCGGTAGGTAAGGCTATATTCTGGATTGTCGTGATGAACCTCGTTTTTTCCTTTGATTCGATTCTCAGCGCAATCGCACTTACTGACGTCTTTCTCGTTATGGCAACGGCTATCATCGCAAGTGGTGTGATGATGATCTGGCTTGCCGATCGCGTGTCCGATTTCCTAAAGCGAAATCGGATGTATGAAGTCCTCGGCCTTTTTATATTGTTTATCGTTGGCGTAATGCTTGTCTCTGAAGGCGGGCACCTTGCGCATCTTCACCTGGCTGGTTTTGCGGTAGAGCCGATGGCCAAAAGCACCTTCTATTTCGTTATTGTCATCCTGGTACTCATTGACATCGCCCAGTCTCGGTATCAGCGTAAGCTTAGGCTTGTTGCCGAATCGCTGCGAACTGCGCAGGGCTGAGCGCTGGGTGTACGTTCTTTTCGGAATTTCCCCCTGTGAGGTAGAAACGCTGAGGTAGAAACGGCTGGTATGCGCATTTTTGTCAGGATTCTTCCGTTCATTATTTATTTTCTGCCGGGAATCATCGCGGCCTTGCGGGGTCGGAAGGAGTGGAGAGAAATCTTTTTTGGGAATCTCTTCCTCGGCTGGACGATCGTTGGTTACATCTACTTTCTCAGCCTGGCCTGTGAGAGCGATGAGGTGCGAAGAGCCAGACTTGAGCGAGAAGCACAGAGAAGCAACCAGAGTCTCATAGGTACCGTCTCGATCGTCGTTGGTGCCCTCGCGTTGGTCGCATCTCTTCTGAGCGGACTTTCACCCGAACTTCTTATCTTTTCGGGTATCTGTCTCCTGGGAGGAGTCGCTGCAAAAGAGAGCAGGAAACGAGCGCATCTTTCCTATGCTGAAAATGTGGTGCAGGGGTCACCGCGAAGCGGAAAGCACGCAGTTCAGCTGACTGAGCTTGAGGAGGCCTTTGGGAAACATCGGGATAGCGAAAACGCAGAGTTTGCGTCATGGGCCACTGAAGCCTATCGGCAACTTGCCGCCATCGAATTGAGGTTTCAGGAGTTCAGCCTCAGCCTCGGTCGCAAGTTGAGTCCGCGTGAGCTTACTCATGTGCGTTATGCTCGAGCGGCGGAAAACCTGTTTGAAGCCGTCCTTTCAAATCTGAGGGTAACTGCCTCCTTGCTAGCCAGTATGAAGGCAATTGGAATAGAGGGGCTCAGAGAAAAGATTAGTGGTCTGGAATCTGACAGCGATGGCTCTACTCGAGCTGAGGCAAAGATTAACACCCTCCGAGAGCGCGTTGCCGTGTGGCGCTCGCAGGGTGAGAAGATAGATGATCTCGTGGCCAAGAACGAGTCCGCGCTGACGGCTTTCGATAAACTGAATGCCTCGCTTGCGGAAACGAATCTTCACGAGGGGCGGGCTCAGGGAAGTTTCGAGCACGCTCTCGAAGAGATTGAGAGTCTGTCCGATCGCTTCTCAGACTATGATCAGAAGCCGGTTCGCTGGTCTATCAGAGCGAAGAAAAAAGATAAGAAACGCGTGCCACTGGGAGTTCGATTGGGGCTCAGCAGGGGTAGTGAAGAGCCGGAGAAGCATTGATAATGTTCCACCCGGGCACTCAGCGTCATAACCTTCAATAAGGCGTCTCTGAGGCAGCGGACGTTTTTAGTATTTGAGTGGGAGATGAGACAAGTGGATCTCGACGATAACGCGGTTGTTCGCCTTCGTGAGGCATTGGCGGATTTAGATTGCGGATTGGAAGATGATACGCTCAGTGTTGAGGAGCGTAAGGAGAAAAAGCAGCGCATTAAGATCGCTGTTGCGGCGCTCCTCTGGGAGATGGCTCATGTGGATGGTTCGCTCGACCCCAGCGAGTTTGTCGAAATCATAGATCTTGTTGATGACGAATTCGACCTGAGGAACTATCAGACGGCAGCGCTTATGGAAATAGTCGACTTCCTTCGGCGCCAGAACACCGAGCTTAATGTGTTCTTTAAGGAAGTAAACGACAATTTTAGCGTTCTGCAGAAAGAGCGATTATTCGACCTGGTATGGAAAGTCGCTCAAGCTGACGGGCGGATTGATGCACATGAAAAGGCCTTTGCAGAGCTGCTCAAACAGAAGCTGGGATTGTAGCTCGGGCTTTACCCCATCAGAATTCAAGCACAAGATGTTCTTGTGACTACAGAAGTTTGTCGCCCCAGTAGTTTGTCGTCGCAGTCGGCTATGCCGAATACGCTATTTGCGGGCGTGCGGTGTCCCAGTGACTGATAGGCATAGCCGCCATGTTCTTCTTTCTTGCGGCGACTGCCTCCATTTTGGACAACTCTGAGTCGATATGACCGAACCATCGGCTTAGATAGCCTACAAGCTGATCCGCTTCAAGTGGTGGAATGGGATCCGTTGTTATAAGGCTGGTGCTCGAGTTGTTCTCAACATGCAGCGGAGCGTGAAGCAGTTCGTGCGCCTTTGTGACTGAGTGTGCGGTGCTTTTGCAAATCAGCTCATCGACGAAGTTGGCTCGTGACTGCATTGCGGCCGTAACCTGACGCGAAACATCCAGGAGTTGTATTGCTGTAGGAGTGAGGACTCCTCCCTGAGCTTCTTTACGCCGGTTCTCGAACTTCGCCAGTTGCAGCAAACTCCGGTCGGTCATGTCGCACAGGTGATCTGCCTCGGATATTACCAGGTTGCGAAATGCCTTCAAGGAAGGCTCACCGATTAGCAACATATGGAGCATGCAGCCGACGCTGAATACCCCGGCTAATCCGAGGCTGACAAGAACCAGAATATCAAATATCTCCGGATGGCTTTGCAGCAGGAGCTGCCGGCCAATTTTCAGATATGCCACCGAGGCAAACAAGACGAGAGCACTGAAAAATGTAGAAGTCTTTCCTTCTTCTCCTACTCCGTCGGCAGCCCGCAGGGAGTGAGCTGAGGAACCGAAAGCTGTAATCGAATTTTCTACCATGTGGCAAACCTTCCGAAAGAATCTAAAAACACCTAACCCCGGAAACGCGGAGTCCCCGAACAGCAGTGGGTGTTGCAAGGCTCATACCAGATGAGGTGTGAGAAATAACACCGGGCGGTCACTCAAAGGTACCGGAATGCAGTAAGAACGCTGTAAGCGACCGCGATTCCATCGAAATTAGCCTGTTCAATCGCGGTATCGCGATTAGAATGCATGTTCACAGACTTGCTTGGCGTGCGTACCCGGGGTCGGAGCTTCATTCTTTTCTTTTCCTCTATGAGGGAACCCCGTAGAATGAAGTGCTCTGATCAGTTTGAATTAGTTTTTATTCGCTCAAATCGTAATTGAGGCATCGTGCGTCGCGCAGGATTGGCAAAATTGTTTTCTTTCCTTGGGTACCCCATTGGACTGCTACTACTGTTGTCGGGCGTCGGCTGTGAGTCACGCCCCATCGGGCTCGGTGATTCCGAGGTGGCATCGACTGGGACGGCCGGTTCTGCTGATTCCTCCTATCGCGGTGGTTTTGTATTTGATGGGCCGCCTGCTGATTCGCAGGAGTCATCTTCTGAGGACGTGCGCAATGCGGAGGTGAGCGCCCTGGGTGTGGAGAGTGCTCAAATCGAGGGGGGAGCAAGTACGGCCTTTCCGAGCGATGATGGCGCAAGCGAAGTTGAGTCACTTTTTGAGAGTGGTGATCTCGACCGCGGAGAGGCCTGTGATCGCCTGCTGCTTGGGCCTCCTCGTGGGCTCGCTTGTCTGCACTGCCTGCATCCCAAGGCGCAAGGGCAGGCGGAAATCATTAGTAGTATTCTGCTTCGTTCCTGTTTGAAGAATGTAGCGCTGAATTACCTCGTCGATGGGACATTCTCTTTCGACGAAGGCTTTCTCCTCGAGCAGATTCGCTATTTAAGCGATGAGGGGCGTAATCTCTCGCTGGTGTTTTATCTTGGCAACGGTCCCGCGCAGCGCAGGTATTCCAGCACTCGAATAAATGGTTTCGGCGCTAAGATTTCTCCGGAAGAGTTCCGGGGCCGGATTCACAGCGACCCTGGACTGCAGGCGCAGTATCAGCGCCTTGTCAGCAGACTTGTCCCTGTAATTCGATACGCAAGACAGAACCGCGCTCGGGTTTACCTTGTTCCCATGCTTGAAGATAATCTGGACGATAGCAGCTTTGAGAAGCTGTTCGAGTTGACGCTGGATGTGCTGGGTCCCGATTCTCAGGCTGCAGTCGTGCGGAATCCCTGCGGCTATGTCTGTTACGACGGCAACTCAATTGGCCTGCCTGATGGCGTAGGGGATGAAGCGCATATCATGGTGCCCCCCATTAACTCGGAATCGGTGATCGTCACTAATGACGGTCGTGATTATCGTTCTCCAGCGAAGGGTGATCCCGGCAGTGCCGTGATAAACCTGGCTGATCTATCCATGCTTCGGGATGCTGCTGCACAAAAGGGAATCGTATTTATTCTCTGGGATGCCGCGCGTCAGGGCTTGCCCGAAGATTATGAGCGGACCCAGTTTGCCTTGCCCCAGGATAGAACCTACAAAATTCCCTCCACTGCGGAGCAGGAAGAGTTGATCAGCTTTCTCAGGGGAGGACTCTGATCCCCGGGCATGTCCTGCCCATAGCTTCATCGCCCTGTCTGCACTTTTGTCTGCCCTTCTTAATCCCCGGCCATTCAGACGCCGATCGGCGTACGCTCAACTGTGCAAACGCCTCATTTAAGGTGAAATAAGCCGGCATTTCGGTCTGTTGACTGACACAAACGTTTGCATGCTGCGAGGAGTATCTTTTCCCAGGGGTGTATCTTAAGCGATTTGGGGCCGTTATACTGTTGTCCAGTCGCCGGTTCTTTCTCCACATTTTGTCACGCTCTTTTCGGGAGTGAGGCAGTTTGATTTCGGGTAGGTAGGTGTATTGGTGCAACCGAGGGAAATATGAAACGTCCGTATCGAGCCGTTTTGTGTTTCCTTCGGTGCACCGACGAATTTAGAAGGTTTCCCGGGTTTACTCCCTTTCTGAACGCACGAATTAGCGTCTCCTCTTCTGGAGTGCTCGTGCGCTGAGCGTGTTTCGCTCTATGTCTCGTCAGGTGTTTCACAATCCTTTCCTGTCTCTCTTGGAGGTGAAGTATGCTACATCGTAAAATTGATAGTGTGGTCTATTGCGGGTCACTTCATTCGTGGAATTCTGTTCTCGAGACAGCGTGTTTCGCTGTCCGTTGGTTTACTCGTTCCTGCCAGGGTCGGTATCGCTGTCACGAGCTTCATGAAGCAGTGATGTCGGTCGATTCCGGAGGGTTTCAGGTCTGCCATGCGATAGATCTGTTTCAGGCCCTGCGTATGGCAGCGAAGGCGAATCCTCAGCAAGCCGATAGCCTCGAGTCAGTCGCGGAGCGACTGCGCTGCGGGATTGTTTTGGCGTGCTGCTAGAAGGAGTCTGACCGTCGTGCTCGGTGGGGGATTCCACGCGATGAGACAGGTTTTGGTTTTACCAAAAGGTTGTTTCGTCGCGTGCCCTCATCTTTCAATGCGCTGCAGAAGCGGATACGGCGTTGTGCTGTGGTTCTACCGGAAGTTCGAGGATACTTTCCGATCTCATCGCTCGCTACTGCCAGCTGATCTAAGGCCCAAAATTGTCGCACTTCCACGGTATCTGAAGGTGCCTGCGCCTGACTTCTCTTAGTCATGCTATTTTAATTAGTGATTCCAGACCGTTAACCCCCACGTCGCAGGTCACACTGACCGGGGTCACCTGCATAACATTTGTAGAGTACTCATATCATTACGGAGATCTACTATGCGCATCGCTCGAGTGAGAGCATCTCAGGTCTGGCTTGCACGCCCGATACTGCTTCCTGCCTTGCTTCTGGTTGTTTTTCTCAGCTCCGGCTGCGACCAGGCCAGACAGGATCTTCTGGAGTGGTCTCGCAAGAATGCGATTAAACGGCCCTCGCACATTGTTCCGCGTAAAACCTCAGTCGCCAAGCGCACCCTAAAAGCTCGCGGCTGCCCGGAGGGTCTGGTGCCGGCAGATGATCAGGCCGGCTATTCCGGACTGTGCGTAGCACCTGAAGGAAACAATAATCGCTTTGTTGCCTACTACGGAAACGGGCGGCTCAAGACAGAAATTATTAACAATGAGGATGCTCTGAGGATTTCCAGATTTTACGAGACGGGAAAGCCGAAAGAAGTTGTTCATTTTCGTGACAACCGAAAATCCGGAGTCTGGAAGGAGTGGTATCAGACGGGTGATTTAAAAGTGAAAGGCACCTTTAGCGCCGGTCAGAAGAGCGGTGTGTTTTCCTACTACCATCCAAACGGCAAGCTGCATGAGCAAGGGACCTATCGAAACGATGTTCGTTCAGGTGTCTGGAGTCAGTTTGCGAAGAATGCAAAAATTCAAAAGAGAGTCACCTGGGCTTCCGGAGTGGAGCAGGGGAACGCCGAGTTTTTCTATGATAGCGGGGCGCTGCGTGAGCATGGAGCATATGTAGGCGGAAAGAAGCACGGTCGCTGGGTTGGGTATCACAAGAACGGCAACCGTCGCTTTAGCGGGATGTATTATGCCGGTCAGCGCAACGGCGAGTGGTTGGAGTTCGCCGAAAACGGTCGGCTCGCGTCCCGAAAAGGCTTTTCCAAAGGCACCGAGGTTCCGCGCACGCACCTGGCGGGAACCGTGCCCTTCAACAACGGGGATGTCCTGGGTGCGAGAACGCCGCAAAGCCTTCAGGGTCGCTATGGTGCCCGCGCTCCACGAAAAGCGCCTCGTCCGCAAAAGAAAAAAGAAAAAGACTCCGGCTGGGTGTCGATGTAGTTCCAGGACGACGCTCTGCTATGCGTATAGGACCGCGCTAATCGGTTTC
>JAUIMJ010000419.1 GCA_030433295.1 bacterium
GGAAGGATGTATCCTCTGGATTCTTACTACAACGTTATATTAACCCTTGGCTTTTTTCACGTAGCCCATACGAAGACTTGATAAAACGTCTTTCATCAGTTTGTCCTCATCGGGACTCCTGTTGCCTTCAGTTCGTTCTTCGAGCATTGCAATAACCTCAATTGTCTGACGCGCAGCATCAAGGTTGGTATTGAGCAGGTTGGTTTCCGGGTGAGGAATCTCTCCCAGCATGATCATTGTTTGTGTATAGAGACTAACAATAAAACTTGGAAAGTCGACTTTGATCTCAGCATCTGCGTCCGGGGATGAAGCAGCTTCGCTACGCTCTTCCTTTGCAGTCACGCCAGAGCCAGACGTTCGCGCGGAAGCTTCTTCTGGCCCGGGCGCGGCCTGATCTTGCGCCTCGGTATCGGACTCCCCGCTATCCCTTCGCTCACCGTCTTCAGAAAATCTGCGTTTATCAACTACCGTAAACGATTTCTTCTCTTCCTCTTCCATGGCAACTCCTTCAAGCGCTTCTGACTACTGCGAACCTGGGTCCGCCTTTTGTCTGCTTCTCCTAAACTCTCAACATGCGTATGCCCCCAAAGGAAAATACCCGGAACCCGGGTGCAGGGCAGATGAATGATGTCTGGCCAAAACGGGCACACAAGCATGTGTAAAGTAAGACATTTACTCAGGCCAAGGCAATACGATCAAGAGAATTAGACAATAAAACAATCAAATAAAGGGGACCCTATTTCCTATCCAAATCCTGCAGCTAATGACACGCGAAAATTGAATGCTTGCGATTATGACGCAATCAAATACTCTAACATTCAATTTGCATTGATTGATGAGAAGGCTCGGCCACTGCACGGCGCTCAGGCGTCGATCAACCCATTTGAGAGGTGCGATAGAGCCGCACGCAAGCAACTCCCGGATAAGCCCCCTGAATACATGCTTCCGGGACCAAGGCTCGGGGAGCCCTGAAAAAGTCCGAATGTTTGACCGCTGAGAGAGCCAGTGGTGGTTTAGCCAGGAACGATCCAATTATGAGAGTTACCGTCCTCGGTACCGGCACCTCAACCGGAGTCCCAATCCCCGGATGTTCCTGCGGGGTGTGCTCATCTGAAGAACCTCGAAACAAACGGCTCCGATGCAGCATTTTTGTCGAAGACCAAAAAGGAAGTGGAGGTGTTCTCGTCGACACCAGTCCGGATCTCCGCATCCAGGCGCTTCGCAGCGGAATCACAGACGTTAAGGCAGTTCTCTACACACATACTCATGCAGATCATGTACATGGCATCGATGATCTACGCAGTTTCAACTTTATCAATAAACGTTCGATTCCGCTCTACGGATTACCGGAGCACACCGATGAACTTCTTCGGAAGTTTTCATACTGCTTCATTAAAAACACCGCCTACGAGGGCGGTGCCCCACCGCAGTTAGAGCTTAAGAATCTGGAACCCGCCGAGACCCTTTCCCTGGACTCAATCGAGATTGTACCATTACTGCTCCATCACGGCTCGGCACGAGTTCTTGGCTATCGCTTCAACTCCTTTGCCTATCTCACTGACTGTTCACATATTCCTGAAGAGAGCGGTGCGAAATTAAGGGAACTCGATGTCCTGATAATAGACGGACTTCGTGAACGACCACACAAAACTCATTTCAACATAGAACAAGCAATAGAACAGATAGAAATACTGCGTCCGGGCCGCGCCTATCTCACGCACATGTCCCATGAGGTAGACTACGAGACTACCAATACCATGCTCGCGCAAGCATCAAGCATTCCGATTGAGCTCGCCTATGATGGTCTTACTCTGGATCTCTGAAGACGGGAACCAGCGCACGGGCAATGAGAAACTCCGCGAGGGGAATGTCAGCGGGATGGGTGATTTTCAGATTAAACTTCGAGCCTTCGACGATCGAAACCGCATGGCCCGTTTTTTCGAGCAATTGGGCATCATCGGTCACCGAATAGCCCTCCTCTTCAGCACGAGCGTGGGCCTCTAACAAAAGGTCAGCACGAACAATCTGCGGGGTTTGGGCTTCAAAAATATGCTCTCGGTCGAGCGTCTCTGAAATTACACCCCGCTCAACCCGTTTTAGCGTCGCAGTTGAAGGCAAAGCCGCAATAGCAGCACCACACTGCGACGCCCGATCGCTGACCTTCTTAACAAGATTTGCGTCACAGAAAGGCCTGGCACCATCATGAATGAGTATCAGCTCTGAAGACGTGGTGTCGTGAGCGCGCAGGGCACGGGCCACAGACTCCTGTCTCGTGGCACCTCCGGGAACTACCTCGTAGGGAATGTCATGCAAAACGCGGTCGGCGACGTCCTCAACCCACGATACCTCGTCGCCTGAGGCTGCAATGGTGAAATGACGTAT
>JAUIMJ010000107.1 GCA_030433295.1 bacterium
TACCTTCCTCAGCCAGAACATCCTGGGTGCTTGCATCATGGTAGCCTCCGGGATAGCAGAAGACCGATGTGGTGTTCAGACCATGTTTTCTCATCAGCTGCATTGAATTTTTTATCTCGTCCGCTATCTGGGCTTTGCTCAGCTGCGGCACTGGCTGATGCGTATGGGTATGGCTACCAAAGACCATGCCCGCATCCGACATCTCCTTTGCTTCCTCCCAGTTTATGAACGCTCGGTCCAGGGTGTAGGTAGAAAATTCCTGGGCAAGTCTGATAAGGAAGCGAATTGCCTGTTTCCTTTCATTGATTGGCAGTGATTTAAGAAAATCGATGGAGCACTCAAGTTCGCCCGGAAGTTCCTGGGGAGAGATGCTTAACAGCTCTGAGAAACGTTGCGCTATCGTAATGCCGATTTCCTCGTTCTCAAACAGGCGGGCCGCGGCATTCTTACAGCGCTCACCCGCATTACGCAAACAGGCAATTGCCTTTGCAAAGCGATCGCTCCAAAACCAATCGGCGCTTCCGATGTATGAGGTCGGAAGAAACACGCTTGCCGGGAGCTCAAATTCTTTGAGGATAGGGAAGGCATTAGTGTAGGTGTCTAACCAGCCATCATCAAAAGTGAGTACCACAGATTTCGCTGGTGGTGTTTCTCCCTTTGCGAGTATGTCGCACAGCTCGTCCAGCGCGAGTACATTGGCGTCTTTTTTTAGGAAACTGAGCTGTCTGCGAAAGGTTTCCGGGCGTACGTACATCCCGGGCTGCAGGTAGTAGGGGACGGAAGCAGGGTCAATCACCCGATGGTACATGAGAATTGCCCAGGTCGGGTCGCCGCTTTTTCGAAACATCATATCCGTTCCCGATATCCGAATTGCTTCAGACAGGAGCGAGCGAGCGATAGATTTGCCCCAGATTTTGATCGATGACATGGCTTGTGCCCTTAAGGCGTCCTCGTAGGAGACCGGGTGACTAAAACAAAGCACGTCTGAGCGTGTACGATAAATGCTTTTCTTGAAAACTTAAACAGGAAAATAGCAGCGAATCCCCAGCGGGCCAGAACGTTGGATTATTTGCTGACATTCATTACCTGTGAAAACACCTTTGTCAGTTCGTCCGGAAGCCGGCTTGTCTTTAGGGCTCCGTTTTTCTCCATAACGAAGACGAGTTTTGTCTGAGCTCGGTGCAGAACACGTCTCTGCTCCTCTTCGGTCGGGTCAGTCATCTGTGTATGACTTAGCTCATGACATATCGTTGCGCTGACTCTTGATAGCTCATCAACCCAGATGTGTACCTGTAGTTGTTCTCCATACCTGATCGGACGCAGAAAAGACTGCTTTGCTTCAACCACCGCAAGGTGCTTGTTCTCAGCAGCGAGTTTCGAATATGAGATGCCGTGTGCCTGGAGAAAGGCTTCTCGAGCCGCTTCGAGGATATTGAGATAATTGCCATGGTGTAAAACACCGCCCAGATCAAAAAGCCCCAGTCTGAGTGGAGGAACTACTGAGGAAAAGGCGCAGGAGGGCGCAATTGACTGACTGCTGCTGGCTACTTTTACTTTTTCGTCTTCCGCAGACATATGTTCCTGCTGCTTGTGAGAATCATTTTCAGCCTGCGGTAAGAATTCATAGCTTCGCAGCTGTGCGTTTTCCGCAGCAGGGGCAGAGGCTCCTGCTAACATCTCTACGCGGTTTGAGGTACTAGAGCAGTCTTCGGATAATCAAAGCACAATTTTATCCTACGCCTGCTCTAGTTTGTTTATTCCCGCACGGACTGATGTCCGTGCTCAGAAGCATTTTTCGCTTCGCGTTTATGAAAAATGCTTGCCGCTACACGCTTCGATTCATATCCCAGTTTTCGAGATACTTCGTCATGTGGCTGAGAAAGTGGCCGGCGAGTGAGCCATCAATGATGCGATGATCATAGGACAGCGTGAGATATACGATCTCCCGAATCGCGATGGCGTCTCCGACAACTACCGGACGCTTTTTGATGGCACCGAGTGCGAGTATCGCGGCCTGTGGCTGATTGATAATCGGACAACCAAAGATATTACCGAATATACCAGGGTTGGTGACGGTGAACGTACCTCCCTGGACATCGTCAGGCTTGAGCTTTTTGTCTCGGGCCCGTTGCGCCAGATCATTAAGTGCGCGGGCAATTCCCGAAATGTTCAGGCTTTCAGCATTTTTGATTACCGGAACGATGAGCCCCTCCATTCCGCCTTTCCCGAGCGCGACCGCGCATCCCAGGTTCACTGCTCGTTTAAGAATGATGTTGTCACCATCTATGGAGGCATTTACACCGGGATACTGGATGAGTGCTTTAATGGCCGCTTCGAGGAAGAAGGGGGTAAAGCTCAGCTTAAAGCCCTCGCGAGCGAGAAATGCGGATTGATTTGCCTTGCGCCACTTTGCGATGTTGCTGACATCAACTTCTGCAACAGAATAGACATGTGGGCTGGTGTGTTTGGAGCGAACCATGTGCTCTGCAATGAGCTTTCGCATTTTATCCATAGGCACGACCTCAACTCCGTCATTTCCGTAATTCGGCTGGGGAGCCGCGGCAGGAGTCGGAGTGCTCGCAGGGGCACTGCTTGCTGCGGGCGCAGCAGTCTGTGCACTAGCGGTCTGGGCACTAGCGGTCTGGGCACTAGCGATCTGGGCACTGGGAGCCTGGGAGCTGGGCGCTGAGGAGGAAGAGCGATTATCGAGATAGTTCATCAAATCGTCTTTGGTTACTCGCCCATTGGTTCCGGTGCCAGGAATGGTAGAAAGCTCTGCGCTGGCAAGTCCGTGCTGCTTTGCTATGCTACGAACAAGAGGAGAGTAAAATCTATCGTCTCCTGCATCCGATGTCTCAGCACTGCTCGGTGCCGCAGGGGTGCTCGCGGGAGGACTAGAAGGAGGACTAGAAGGAGCAGCGGCTGTTTCGCTGCTCGCCTGGGGCGCGGCGGCGCCGCCTTCGGAGTCGATAATGGCGATAACGCTTTTTACGGCAACAGTGTCGCCTTCATTCGCGATTATTTCGACAATGGTTCCGGAAGCCGGAGCGGGTATTTCGGAGTCTACCTTATCTGTTGAGATCTCGAGAATCGTCTCATCCTTCTCGACCACATCCCCCAAACCTTTCAACCACTTCAGAATCGTCGCTTCTGCGATTGATTCGCCCATCTGTGGCATGACCATTTCAGTCTTCATCAAGTTTCCTCCAGATTCCCAACAAGTAAGTTCTAACGGGTTAAATTGAAATTGGCGGTCAGTACTCTATCAATGAATTACAGCGGAAAACAATATCCTCCACGGAGGGAAGTACGAATTGTTCCAAATTTGGCGCGAAAGGCACCGGCGTATCATGAGATGCCAGCCGCTGCGGTGGCGCATCAAGGTATTCAAACATATTCTCAGCAATTTCAGCGGCTATTTCACCACCAAAACCTGCGGTTCTAGGGGCTTCGTGAAGCACGAGAACTTTCCCTGTTTTCCGCACGCTCTTAAACACGGTTTCTCTGTCCCAGGGAAGCAGGGAGCGCAGGTTCACGATTTCGACCTCCATGCCTTCATCACTGAGCTGCTCTGCTGCTTCCCGTGCGCGGTGTAGGGATGCTCCGTAGGTGACAATGGTTGCCCGGTCACCCTCTCGGTCTACATGTGCCTGGCCAAGTGGAATAAAAGCGTCTTCGGGGCGAATCGCTTCTTTGATGCGTCGATAGAGAAATTTGTGTTCCAGAAAAATCACCGGATTCCTGTCGCGGATAGCAGCCCTCATCAGGCCTCGTGCATCTGCGACCGTCGCTGGCGCGACAACTTTCAGGCCAGGGACATGACAAAACCAGCTTTCGGGATTAGCTGAGTGAAAGGGACCCGCGCTCATTCCGGCGCCTACAGGCATTCTCAGAACCATGGGAACCGGCATCCCGGTTCGATAGTGCATCTTTGCCGCGTTATAGACAATCTGCGTGAAGGCCTCGGTAACAAAGTCAGCGAACTGTATCTCGACAATGGGCTTCATGCCCCAGAGAGCTGCGCCAATGGCGAGGCCGACAAAGCCGTTTTCAGCAATTGGCGTGTCGATAACCCTTCTTCTGCCGAATTCTTCCAGGAAGCCTTTAGTGATTTTGAAAGGACCCCCAAAATTACCAATATCCTCACCGATACAGAAGGTGGATGCATCATCGCGCATTTCCTCAAGAAGAGTTTCGCGAATGGCCTCCAGGTAGGTCATCGTCTGTGCGGTCGCGGATGGGTAGGCAGCAGGAGCCGGCGTCTCCGCATACACATCTTCGAGGACCGTTTCCGTTTCGGGCAGAGGGCTTGCCTTAGCAAATGCGACGGCTGACTCAATCTCAGCATTGATGCTTTCTCGCAATTCCCGGATAGAGTCCTCGGTGTGCCAGCCGCGCTTCAGCAAGACTTTCTCGTATTGGGTGACGGGGTCTTTTTTACCCCAGGTCTCGAGCAGTTCGCGCGGGACGTAGGAGCCCTCATCGGCTGCGCTATGTCCTCGCATGCGCATGGTCTGCGTTTCGATCAGGCGCGGACGTTTGTCCCTTCGAGCCGCCTCAACGCTTTCTTTTATTGTTGCATAGACGAGTTCAATATCGGTGCCATCGATGGTTGTTCCTTCAATTCCGTATCCCAGCGCCCGATCTGAAAGTTGTTCGCAGCGAAACTGCAGTTCATTCGGCGTGGAGTATGCGTACTGATTGTTTTCAATAATCATGATGAAGGGAACATCCATCACCGAGCAGCAGTTCAGAGTTTCATGAAATACGCCTAAGCTTGAACTACCGTCTCCGATAAATGAGAGTGCCACGATGTCTTCGTCGCGAATGACTCCAGCAAGAGCACAACCGGCGGCTACGGGTGTCCAGGCTCCCATGTGAGAAATGTTGCCCAATACGCCAAACTCCGGAGAACACTGATGGGCCGCATTGTCTCTGCCCTTGGTCCCACCGGCCCCACGAGCCATAAGCTGTAGCATCATGTCCTGGAAAGAAACCCCTCGGGCAAAGTGAACACCGATACCGCGATGCGATGGTCCGATGACGTCTTCTTTGCCCAGGGCAAGTGCAGCGGCCGCAGACACCGCCTCATTGCCCGAACCGGTGTACAAGCCACCAAACAGCTCCCCCTGACGGTAGAGGGTGTTAAGGCGGTCCTCGAAGAGGAAGGTTCTGAGCATGGCCTCGTAAAGAGACAGACCGAGCTTCTCGTCTATTTTGGGCTGCTTTTTTTGCGGCGTCTTTTTTGCCTTGCCGCTGCGACTACTGCTTGCGGAGCTACTGCGATTATTCTGTCGCTTTGATTTTGGCGCAGTTCGCGAGGTGGATGGGCTCATATGAAATCAGTAATTCAGAAGCTCTCGCAATGCGTGTACGACGTCTTCATTTTGCGGAAGAACTTGCTTTTCCAGTATTGGTGCATGGGGGATTGGGGTGAATGCGCCACCAACTCTTTTAATTGGTGCGTCGAGATATTCAAACGCCTGCTCCGATACCTGAGCAGCAACCTCCGATGCGAAACCCATAAACAATACATCTTCCTGAGCGATCAGCAAACGATTGGTTTTGCGAACGCTGCTCAGAATAGTCTCAATATCGAGTGGTGACATGCTTCGGATATCAATGACTTCAACCTCAACGCCTTCCTTCGCAAGTATGTCTGCGGCGACCAGCGACTTTTGCACAAGGGCTCCCCAGGTGACGATTGTCGCAGCACTTCCTTCACGAACGACGGCTGCTTTGCCGATAGGGATGAGATCCTCCTCGTCACCGATGTCACACTTGGCATATACCTGCCGGTAGAGCCCTTTGTGCTCAAGAACGAGAACGGGGTCCTTTCCTCGAATTGCAGTTTTGAGCAGACCTTTGGCGTCGCGGGCATTGGATGCAAGAACGACATGAATACCGGGAAAATGAGAGAAGGTCGCCTCTATGTTCTGCGAGTGATACACCGCACCATGAATGTAGCCGCCGACCGCGACCCGTACAATGACAGGACAGGTAAACGAACCGTTTGATCGGTAGTTCATCAGGGCGAGCTCGTTTCTTATCTGCATCATCGCCGTCCAGATGTAGTCGCCGAACTGTATTTCTACGACGGGACGCAGTCCGAGCGTTGCCATCCCGATAGCAGAGCCGACAATACTTGATTCTGCCAGTGGCGAATTAAAACAGCGATCCGCACCAAAGGTGTCGGTGAGTCCGGCGGTCGCAGAGAAGACACCGCCCTTCCCTCCCGCGACGTCCTGGCCAAAGACCAGAATGCCTTCGTCTCTGGCCATTTCTTCTCGAAGTGCTCGATTAATTGCATCTACCGGAAAAACGCTGTCACCTTTCCGAATGCTGCGCTCGACCACGGCTGAGGCAGGGTTTGGGTCTACATACACATGATGGTCATAGCTTTCGGGGGCAGGGTCTGCTTCTTCTTCTGCCCAGTGAGCATCTGCATCGACCTCTTTCTTTATTTCGGCGCTGATTGACTCGAGTTCATCAGAAGAAAGTATATCTCGATCAAGCAAATACGCTTTGAACAGCTCAATGGGATCGGAGGCCTGCTCGGCTGCAATATCCTCTTCCGTTCGGTATTTTAGATGGTTGTCAGAGATGGAATGGCTCTGTAGTCGGATGACGTCTGCAACGATTACTGAGGGTCCCTCACCAGCGCGTGCTCGTTCGATCGCGCTCTGGGCCGTCTGGAAGGATTCAGTGTAGCTGAGCCCATTGACTTCGTATACTTCGAGGTTCTCATATCCCTGAGAAATCTTGGCGACACTACCTCCGGCGGTCTGTTCCGATACGTGAACAGAGATGGCGTACTTATTGTCCTGAACGACAAAGACTACCGGCAGTTTGTCTCTTGCGGCCCAGTTGAGCGCCTCATGCCAGTCGCCCTGGGACGTGGTTCCTTCTCCAGAGGACACATAGACGACATTGTCGCTGCCCGAGCGCTTCAGTGCGAAGGCAGCCCCTACGGCCTGCAGATACTGTGTTCCTGTCGGTGAGCTCTGATTGACTATGTTCAGTTCTTTCGACCCGTAGTGCATCGGCATTTGTCTGCCGCCTGAGTTCGGATCCTTTGCTTTGTTGAGGATTGAGAGGAAAAGCTCTCGATTGCTCATGCCGAACGCACTGACAAAGGCCATATCCCTGTAATAGGGATAGGCCCAGTCCTGTTTTGGCCGCATGGCGTGAGCGATAGCCACCTGCACCGCTTCATGTCCGGCACAGCCTATCTGGAAATGACATTTGTTTTGTTTGTAGAGGACTATTGCTTTGGAGTCGACCAAACGAGAGCGTAACATCTCTCGAAAAGCTGAGATGAGCTGTTCAGAAGCAATGTTACTTGTCTCGTCCGGCATCAGCTCCATGTTAGCATTCATATGACACTCCGAGTAGTCAGAACTGCGGTACCATCTTCTCGCAGCCGTCAACAACGCAGTATCGTAGTCGGTTATATGTGGACAGCCCTCCCTAATGCATCACCGAAGGCCTCCATGACGGCTTCCGATAGTGTAGGGTGCGCGTGCACGGTATTCAAGACACTACTGGCGATACCTTCATGGCTCTTGATAATAGATGCCTCTGAAATCAATTCGGTTGCTTCAGGATGCAGAATATGCACTCCGAGGACCTCTTCGATTTCCGCATCAATTACTACTTTTACCATTCCTTCGGTCTCGCCGATGGCGACGGCTTTACCGCTGGCGGTGAAGGGGAATTTCCCAACCTTGATGTTGCGTCCTGCTTCGCGTGCAGCTTTTTCTGTCATGCCGATCGAAGCAATCTGCGGTTTGCAGTAGGTGCAGGCCGCAACGCTGCCATAGTCCATGGCATGGGGGTGTTCGCCTGCGATATGTTCTGCTGCAATAATCCCTTCGTGGCTCGCAACGTGAGCGAGGAGGGGAGGTCCATTGATATCGCCGATTGCGTAAATGTTCGGAACAGCTGTCCGGTAGAACTCGTCCGTTGGAATAAACGAGCGGTCGGTTTCAATGCCGACATCCTCGAGGCCGAGATTTTCGATATTGCCCTGCACACCAACCGCGACGAGACAGTAATCACCTGACCACTCTTCCGTCTTATCGCCGGTTTTCAAAATTGCATGGACCGTGTCTCCTTTGCGCTCGAGCTTTTCCACCATGGTTCCGGTTCGGATCGCAACGCCGGCCTTTTTAAAGTTACGTGCCAGGCCCTTGGAAATTTCTTCGTCCTCAATGGGGACGATGTTGTCCATAAGTTCGACAACGGTAACATCAGTGCCGAAGGTGTTGTAGAAGTAGGCAAACTCAATACCAATTGCGCCCGCTCCGACGACGAGAAGTTTGTTGGGTCTGTCTCGCAGTGCCAATGCCTGGCGATAGGTAATTACCCGCTCCTTATCAACCGGTAGCGAGGGGAAGGTTTTAGCCCGTCCGCCCGTGGCGATGATGACATTTTTGTAGGAGTACTGAGTATCTTTTCCGCTGGAATCGGTAACGGAGACAAGATTACCCGGCTTGAGCATTCCGTGCCCAAAGATGGTCGTAACCTTGTTCTTTTTCATGAGAAACTGCACGCCTTTCTCCATGCGTGCGGATACCTCCCGAGAGCGATTGATTACCTTGGGGAAGTCAAATCCCGTGGTGCCGGCACTGAGCCCGAAATCTTCAACATGTCCTAAGGTCTCAAAAACTTCGGCGGATTTCAGCAGAGCCTTTGTGGGGATACAACCCCAGTTGAGGCATACACCACCCAGATTCTCTCTCTCGATGACTGCGGTTTTTAGTCCGAGCTGTGAGGCTCTAATAGCAGCGACGTAGCCGCCGGGACCTGAACCAATTACGATACAATCGAAGTTCGTTTCTGACATTTTATTGAGCTACTCCTAAGCGGGTCGGTTTCTTAGCAGAGGCTTTCGGATAGCTGATTCCAAAAATCCGAGGCCAGGGCAGGCCGACCATGATGAAAAAGTGGTGCAAAGTAAAAAGGGAGCCGCTGCTTCTGCGGCAGGGCCCCTCGCGCTAGTCATTAGCAAGGGATTCATATCGGGAATCAGAGGTGAGAGCAATTCTTGTATGCGCGAATACAATATGAAATCCCTGCCTGGTTTTCTTCCCCTGTGCGAATTGCTAGAAGGGTAGGCGCTTCATAAGAATTAAGGCCCGAGCTTAGCCGGATTAGAACACTATCATGACTATTTTTATCCAAGAATACGCCGTATTGCTGACACTTATTCTCTCGATCCTCTGCCTTCTTCTGGTTTTTTTGCTTCTGCGCAAATCGAGAAAAAGAAAGTTTGCGATAGAGAAGGATAAAACCGGCTATTGGCGTTATCACAAGGAAACGCAGTTCGTTAAAAAGGACTCTTATTCGTCGGTCATTTCCGAAGACGCTGAGAAAAAGAAGAAAAAAAAGAGCGATAAAAAAAGCGAGAGTAAGAAAGATTCCGAAGAAACTGCGGTTGCGGTCATTACGTTTAACGGAGACTTGAAGGCCAAGCAGCACGGGATGCTCGCGGAGCTGGTTGATGAGATCGAGATAAACAAGAAGTCCTTTTCTGAGGTGGTGGTCTGTGTCACCTCGCCGGGAGGCGCCGTGCCGCAATACGGCCACGCGTATTCGCAAATGGCGCGGCTTCGCAACTTAGAGATTCCGCTCACGGTTTGTGTAGATACGGTGGCGGCTTCAGGTGGCTATCTGATGGCCCTGCCAGCAAACAAAATCATCGCTGCTCCCTTTGCTCTGGTGGGCTCTATCGGCGTAATGGCGTTTGTTCCGAATATCCGTCGACTGCTTGAGGACTGGCAGATTCAGCCCAGGACATTCACAGCCGGAAAATACAAACGGACGGTCACCCTTACTGATAACGCCACCCCTGAGGAGGTAGCGCATTTTCAGGAACAACTGGAGTCTATTCACTCTCTCTTTTCCTCTGCGGTTAAGGAGTATCGGACTCATGTTGACGTGGATCTGGTGACGACCGGGGACTATTGGACCGCTCAGGATAGCATTAAGGATGAACTGGGACTCGTAGACGAGTTGGGCACAGCGAACGAGTATCTGCTTCAACTCAATAAGGACAAGCCGCTGGTGTATCTCAGCCAGAAGCGGGGCTTTCTTGATGGAGGGCTCAGTTTTTTCACCGGGCACATCGCCGATCGTATCGAGGAGCGCTTGTTGGCTCCTCGTGCGAGTTCATTGCTCTAGAGCAAGATCGTGCAACCTTTATCAGAAGACTACGCTAGTTTCTAAGGCTTATCCTCTGGACTGCCATTGACAGATGTTGAGTCGGCGGTAATCCACTGTCCTTTAACTGGAAGTCGAGCTTTCGCAGCACCTCAATGCTATCTCTTAGTTGCTTTGGGCTGAAGCTGCTGCCGAGCGGACCGAGATTCCGCGTGAACCAGGCGTTTCCCAGTTCGGAAGGAAGTGCACCGAGATTCTCGTCAGCCAGGGTGGAGCCATCTCCGCTCTGGGCAATGATCGTTCTCAAACAACGGCTTAGAAAGCTGCTCAACTGCAGCGGATGAAATCCCTGAGCAACGAGGTCGTTTGCCATGCGAGTTGCGCGAGAAGCGTTGCCGCGGGCGATGTGCTTCATCAGCTCAAAGGAGGCGACTTCGGGGCTTTTAAGCGATAGTTCCTGTACGAGTTTTTTGGAGATGCGCTCACTCGGCTTTGTGAGAAGACTGAGCTTGCTTATCTCTCGAGACAAGGCGTCAACATCACTGCCGTAGCAGCGCATCAATAACTGAGCAGCGTCGGCGTCGAATCCCTGACATCCTCCGCTGCGAGCCTCTTTTTCGATCCATTTGCGCAGAATTGCCGGGGACAGGTCCTCGAAGGCAACCAGTGCATGCTTCGCGGGAAGTCGGCTAAGAAGCGGAGCCTTCTGGTTGAACTTTGCCGCAGTCATTAAAAGCAGGGCCGTCGTGCTCATCGGTGTGAGCGCATCTGCCAGGGCCTGTGCTGCCGCAGCTTTTACTTTGTCCGCTTCGTAAATGACGATCAGCTCGCTTTGAGCAAATAACGAGGGTGCACGCAGTGATTCAATAATATTGCTGACGGCCTTTGCCGAAGAAAGGTCCTGACCAAAGTAGGCACTGCTCGATGCGCTGCTCGACGAAAAAAACTTTTCTCGTATCCAGGTGACGGTTCGTTTAATTCTTACGTGCTGCTCACCATAGAGCAGGATTGGGCTGGTAAGGCCCTGGTTCTCCAGCGCCTGAATCGGACTGAGCGTTGGCTCGTTCTCGATTGCGTCGGCTGCCTGACGAAAGATAGTAAGGGCAGACTCTGGCGTGTGCTTCTTGCTGCTGGAGCTCTTTTTCTTAGGGGAAGTTTTTTTCTTGGAAACTGCCATAAGCGTCTGCAGGTACTGTGCGAGTATCAAAGCCGGTGGGTAAGAACGAAAATAGTATATTGGGTAACGCGCATCGATTCAATTCAATGCGGGATTTTGCCAGAAGAAATTAAGCCAGAGGAGAGCAGGTCAGAAGTAACTAAGCCGGAAGTACCTGAGTATGAGGGATTTTGAGGGGGTGGGGTGTGCCCAGAGACGGACTTGAACCATCGACACGCGGATTTTCAGTCCGCTGCTCTACCAACTGAGCTACCTGGGCAAACGAATAGGAATCAGAGAAAATGCCGCTGAAAGCACCCTCGGGCCATTCGCCTTCGGGCCTTCCGCCTCTGCTACTGCCTCAGTTATCCCGGCAGGATTTGCAAAGCGTTGGGCAGATTCCTCGATCCACGAGGAGCATTAGATAGAACACTTCGCGGTTAAGTGCAATCGCTTAATTGTCGAGGCAAAATACTCAGAAATAGGGGTGAGTAGCACGGGGAGCTTCAGAGGCTCCGAGTCAAAGCTTTAACCCCGGAAGCAGAGCTCCCTATCGAGACCAGATACCAATCCCCATGGTGGAGAACTCCAGGCCGGCATCATCATGGGGGAGTATTATCTCGTGCTTGTTGCCTTCGAGTTCTTCCCAGAATTTTTTAACACCTACGCCCACATACGGGCTGCCTGCTATGCCGTGGAATGCGAGATATTTGTTCGGTAAATCTTTGTTTACTTCAAAATCGGCGACTACGGCGGTGTAATCGTGGTTTGCATCAATGAAGACCAGATCAATCGCTTCAATCCTCTTTCTCCAGTTGACGTACACCGGGGACTGCGAGTCGCCTTCAAAGAAAAGCGTTTCCTCGGGGAGGTGTATCTCGAATCCAAAGTCGAG
Source organism: bacterium (assembly GCA_030433295.1). Taxonomy (GTDB): domain Bacteria; phylum Bdellovibrionota_C; class UBA2361; order SZUA-149; family SZUA-149; genus JAUIMJ01. The sequence continues at coordinate 12,216 of JAUIMJ010000107.1, forward strand.
CGCATCACCCAGGTCCACGGCAGCGACGGTATCAAAGGAGAAGATAGCGTGGAGTGCGCTGATGAGTCTGCCGGTCCAGACACCGATTTCCAGGTAGGATCGGATATTGTTTTTCTCAATCCACTTACAGAGCTCGATTATCTCCAGACGATTTTGCAGGGCCGGGTCGATGATAGGCGCTCCGTTAGAGCGAAAAAAAGAATCGGTATCCTTGTCCCAGAAACGAACGTCAGCCAGGGCTTGTTTGTAGTCGAGCATGAATTCAATCCGAAAGATCAGTCACTGGATAAAGAGACACGATTCTATCCTACGAAGCTTCTTTTCTCTTTTCCGCGCGGAGTTACTCTGGCGGAACAATAGCACGCACCGACACGCAGTACGAGTGGATGAAAACAGAATAGCATTGAGGCGAAAAGTGCACAGTAGTTTTTGTAGCCGCGGAAACGTGCAGGATGGAGCCACCGTCTGATCATCGCCCCTGAAGCAGTCTTCGGATACCCATAGACGAACTTCCGACTACCGCCCTAGTCCTCTTTTACCACCCGTGTTTCGGCGATGTAGTCGTGGAGCAGTCTGCCTTCCTTGCGACGGAACGAAAGT
>JAUIMJ010000108.1 GCA_030433295.1 bacterium
TCCGGGTCGAATCATTGCCGCTGCGGAGCAACACTTCGGGCGCCTTGATGTGCTGATAAACAATGCGGGCAAATCAGACCGCGCAGCCGTCGATGATATGAGCTACGACTTTACCGAATGGCTCTTTCGCCTCAACTGCTTCTCGGTCATGTTTGCTTCGCAGGCAGCGATCGACGTCTTTAAACGACATGATATCAATGGCTCGATTCTCAACAACTCGAGCATGAACGCGATCTGTGGACAGGGAAACCTGGTCCCCTACAGTGCCACCAAGGCTGCTATCGAAAATTTCACCAGTACTGTCGGACACGACCTCGCAATGCGGCGTCGCTCGGCTCTCGAAGGAGGACCTGCCTTTCCTCATGTTCGGATGAATTCCGTCCTTACCGGATGGATCGCATCAGAGGGTGAGACGGTGTACAAACGACAGGAGACACCGGATGCTCCTGATAACTGGATGGATACTCCTCCACTCGGAGGTGTTCCCACTGGCGTGATGACTAAACCCCTGGATGTTGCCAAGCAGTTTCTGTTTCTGGCAAGCGAGCACTGTTGGAATGTCAACGGGCAATCGTTTGCGATGGAGCAGTTTAATCTGGCTGGCCCGCCGGCCCGTGACATCGTTGCGACCGAGTGAGTGGCTTGTACGAGCCTTAATTACTCACTCAAGAGAATTTGTCCCGAAGGTGCTGGCAAGCGTGTCAGTACCTTCCTTTGAATCGGTTGCCGACCCGGTGCTGCGGAGCAATCATGCAGAGACCCGAAACACTTCAAATGCACCGCTGGGGAGCAGTCCCTCGGAATTAAGGTCTTTAGCTTCTCTTGCAATCTCTTCGGTGCCGCCACCAGCCAGGATGATTTTCTCCCGATACTGTTGCGTCTCACATTCCTGTGCAGCCGAAGTTATATTCCGCAATAGCGCAGTCATTTTCTCTCCGTCCACCGGGCGAAAGAGCAGGAGCACATCTGCGCCGGAGTAGTCGAATTCCAGGGCATCCTCATGCAGGACCTCAAGCCTTGAGAGCGCAAGTCGGTCTGCGACTGATTTTGCGTGTTGGTAGTAGGCCTCGTATTTTTCAATGCCGATTGCGTGCGCCCCGGTGCGCAGCGCGACATATACCGGAATCCTCGCACCGGGTCCGCAGCCAACATCAATAAACACACTGTCGTCATTGATGAATCCGGCGGCTATCGCCTCTTCTATATCTCTGACGCGGGTCGGGAGGTAGAATAAATCCTTCTCTTCTCGTTCGAAGGAATGCTCCGGCATGGATTTCATCTCACAGATGACATTTAGCGCGGCATCAGCCCGGTCCAGCATGGGACTGTCCGGTTCTATGAGTTCGGGGAGCATATCTCGGAGAGAGTCGCCCGTTAGTTGTGGCTCATCACCGAGAAGCTCTGTGATAACGCGAGGTAGCTTCATGATAAAAACGTAGGTGTTCCTATAACAGATTCCGAAAAAACCCTTCTTCAAGAAAGCTTTGTCTCGATGCTCAGGTTGTCGTGCAAACGCTATTGCAGAACCAAGATGGCGCAACACCAAGACGCTTCGATCCTAACGACTGCTACCTGATGTGTCGAGGAACATCTTTTTTGCTGATATCGCGCCTCTATTTTTCAAACGAGAATTAGTTTCCCGATAGCTACAAGTGTTTGCTTATTCTCCTTTTTCTCATAGCCAAAGACATTGCCACCCCGGGTTGCTGAAAGAAAAAAGCAGTTTGCCAGCAGTAGCTCAGCATCTTGTAGGCAGACTGAGACATAACCACACCTAATTTAGTAGTCTATTGCGTGACACGCATGCGTAGACTGTAGGCGCATTGTGTTCCCTCCACCCCTGCTGCTGATCTTTCTTAGTTTGTCCTTGAGAAGTTCTTGCTGCGGGTAGCGAGCAAGCATGTCTGCTTGCCCGCTACCGGTTGAGAATGGTTTTCACCGGTAACGTTCACTTTACCCTGGATGTTATCTTGAATGATTTTTTATCTTTAGATTCCCTGCTTTCCCTAAAAATGAGTGGTTTCAAAACATTCGCCCTTGATTGGGATGGATGCTTTGTTTCAAAGGGTGCGTGGCCTCACCTTGAGGTCTTTTGCCAGGCCGCAAGACGCCTTGGCTTCGATTTTTCAATTGCCGAAGCAAAGGATATCTATCTGGGATCCAAGCACGGCATTGATTGGTATTTACTGATGCGGGAAGGTCTGCTCCCCCGCTATGGGAAACGTGGCATGCCCGAGGAAGCCTTTTCCGAGTTCCGTCGACAGGTGCGAAGTTGTGCAAAGGATGTGCTGCGCTCCCGACTTCATCTGATAGAGCCCCTGCCTGGTGCTCGTGCGTTTCTTGAGGCTGCGTCGAAAGTCTTTGGCCGGGACAACCTGATCGTCGTCACGGCAACGCCTGAGTCCATCGCTCGAATCATGATGCGAGCGAGTCTGCTTGAGCCATTCCTGTCTGAAAGAGTCTATGGATGTGAGCGACTCTGGCGACCCGACGGACGCATCGCTGATAAGTCCGAAAAGTTTGTCTGGGAAGAGCCCGTCCGCGAGGCCGGCTCAAGGCTTCAGGAAACCGTGCTGGTCGAAGATGGCAGAGCTGGAGCAAAGTTTGCTCTTGGGTCGTCTGAACTGGGAGCCTTTGTTTCACTTTCGGAAAAGTTTCAGAATGAAAAAGCTGACAATGTGGATATGCCGTTCTGGTGTGCTACGAACACCGGCGACTGGCATTCACTGGTTCAGAAGCAGTAGGTTGCTCATTGCGAGGGGCTTCGTTAGAAGCCCCCCTCGCGTATCTCAATCGGAAGCGAATCAATTTTGTAGCTAGAGCAGTTTCCCGAGCTGCTCACGCAGCACCCGGGTAGCCCTGGTTTCCGAACCGAGCGCCATTTCCGTAAACCAGTCGTTAAGCGCGTTGCGAAGCAGGGTTCTTACTTCTTCCAGCGCAGTATCAGAAAGAGTTTTCGGCGAGAGAAGCTGAGCAATCACCTCATCCAGCGCGTTTCGCGTATCCAGGGAAGGAGTTCCATTTGAGAGCATCGCGTATTTTCCACTGCGAAAGCCCTTTGCAATACTTTCAAGACTGGGTGCGGTTTCTTCCTCCCTGCGATCGGAGCTTCGTGTCTCAGGCTCGATACCTGCGCCGTGATATGCCTTCGCAAAATCGCTTTCGGGGTTCACCCTCGTGATAACTTTTGTTACCAGCTCGCGCAGTTCATCAACGTCATAGGGTCGGTAGACTACGGCATCGGCGTTTGTGTATTCCTCGGCCGGGGTAGATTCATCCACTACCGCAAAATATCCGCAGCGAGCAGATGTTTCACCTGAACTATTTACGCGAATAAACTGCTCGACGACTGAGGGTTCAAGTGAGGGCCCCAGAAAACAACCGTCGGCTCCTTCACGGATCAGTCTCTTGCGACCGTGCTCAAGAGAGCGACTTTCGGCAACAACGGAAAAAAGGCCAAGCTCTTCGAGATCCTGAACGATTTCCCGACGAGCGCGAAGCCGCGGTTCTACGAGTATGCAAAGGGGAAGGGATGGGGACTGCTGTTGCATGAGTACTGCCTGATCTCTATGCATGGTGGTTTACGACGGCCTCACATATGCCCATTTTTGTTGTGTCAAAGTCAAGGAAAGCCCCCTCGCGACCATCACCTTTTTCTAAGCATTTTATTTAACAGTCTTTTTGGCATGTCCTGTAGCTGCGCATGCATGCATTCTACCTGCCGAACGACTTGATTGGATAGCAATACGGTGTAGTGATGAGATGAAATGGGTGGGCTGAGTCCCCGTAATTGAAAACTCAGCCGAACACCCTGCGTTTTTCGCAGTCAGGTGTTTAGTAACCTTGTTTGATGACCAATTGCATATTCCTGACGAACTCTCGAGCGATGCCGAGCGCTTTTTCAGGATTTTCTCGAATTGCTTCTTTGTTGCGAATTGCACCACCGCCGATCTCTGCCAGGGCGCTTGCGAAGGCAATGCCGCCTCTGAATGCCGCAAGCCCTTTGCCCAGTAGGGGTAGGGCACTGGCTTTGAAAGTGTTGAGCGCAATAATACACTCATTTGCCTTGATCGATTCCTCCAGTTCGGACTGCTGAATCATTGTGATGAACTCGAGCGTGGCCCGGCAGCGATAGTCGAACATTCGCTTTGCATAGCTGTGATTGATTCTCGTGACAAAAATTTTCGACAGCATGAACGAGAGGATAAAGCCCCCGATCACGATGCGCCATGAGGCAATATCGAGGGGACGCAAATACTGGTGAAAGCACCATAGCATGCCGTAGAAGGTGGCCGTCGAGAGCAACAAGCTGAAAAGAAACAGTCCGCGTGAGGACTCTGACATCTTCCACTTGCTGTAAATCTGGCTGTTGGCAAGGGTAATCAAAAACTGCAACCCATGAACGAACGCAACGAATACCACCGCGTAGTTAAGCAGGGGCGGCCAGAAGACCGCAGCAATCAAACTCAGTAGCGCGTAGCAGATTCCTCCGATTTGGAAGAACTGCTGAACACCGGCGGCAACAGAAAGAAGTAATCGCATTGTTGGACCTCTTCAGGGCACAAATATTGTGGTTGGGAAACAAATTCCCAAAACCGTGTAATGTAGGGGGACTCTGCCCAAAAGAAGTCGTGTCAGAGAGCAAACAAAATAACCCCGTGCGGTACGTCCGAACGGAGCGTAGATGGCAGGCACCTACAATGTCGGCAAAGAAGCCGAAAGACGCCCCTATTGTATAGTAAAACGGTAGGAAAATAAAGGAGGGGGTTCTCTGGGCTTTACTCCCTGTAGTTATTGAACATTCTTACGGTTGAGCACCCAGCTAAGGCCCTCACTCATAACCATAGTAATGGAAAAGACCAAGGGCACGCTCCCCCTGAAAATCCTGATACTGTCTCTGCTTTCACTGAATTCCCTGCTTCCGGCGGCGGCGCTTGATTGTGGCGAATGCTTTTACGGCTGCCACACTGATGTCCGAAGCGGATATGATTACATAGACCCCGCGACAACCCCGTTGGAAGCAGCAATAAGGATCACTGGCTTAGTGGAAGGGGCAATGAATCACTTAAGCTCTGCCGACCTCCTTTGTTCTGAGGACGAATTATTGCGCGTGTGGGCGCCGATTGTTCGAGTCCTTGACGACTGGACGGTGCCACGCTATCAGAGCGCGAGAGCATCCTGTGCTGAAGATCTTGATAGACCAAAGGAGTATTACTTTCCGCTTGAAGGTATTGCTGCTTCACTTGTGGAGCAGCAGTCGATTGACTATAGAACCAGTGAGTGCGCTTTAAGGATCCTTTCCTGTGAGCTCCTGGGCCTGCAGCGTCAGGAATGTGCTCAGTCCAATACAGACTTTTGATGGCTGCCGGCAAACATGAACCGCGAAGTCCCTATTATTCTTTCATCCAGTCGACTAAAGTGGATTCCCTATCTTATCCTCAGCGGAGTGTTCACCGCCGGAGGACTAATGCTTGCGATGGAGGGGGATGTGATTGCCCTCGGTTGCTCTGTTGTCTTCGCTATTTTTACCCTTATCGGACTACTGGGGCTGTTTGGGATGAGTTCCCGGGTGTTCATCGATGAAGATGGCTTCCTCATTCAATCTCCACTGATGAAACATCGATTTCTTTGGAGTGACATAGAAGGCTTCGGCATCAGGGAAACACATAGCTACGGGCAGACCATGCGCTTTGTATGCTTCATGCTGGTTCCTGAGCCAGAGATTAGATTCAGGGGGCGAGGTCTTATGAAGCGTGTTGCCGGCTGGGACGCCTCATTACCAGAGTTATACGGGCGAAGCGCAGAAGAACTTCTGGAGCTAATGGAACGTCAGCACGCAATATACCTGCGCACGCGAGAAAAAGACTCAAAGAAGAACTGAAACGATCTTGGCGCTGCTGCCGGAACGCGCTACCCGGGCAGCGGCATATTACTCATAGCCATGACCACTTCTGTCATCCTGTTTACGGCTGCTCCCGTTGGGTCATCGAGCATCAGGGAAGGGATAGCTTCCGCAAGCGCCTCGCGCAATTGCGCACGCGTGGTAATTTCATGCTTTTGCACCTGTTTGCAAAGGTTTGCCATGGCAAGCGGTGCCTCAAGGCCGGTCAGACAGTCTATCGCACCACTGGGTCTGCCAGCGAGAAAGAGCTGTGTTACTCGCGCGACCGGGTAGATGTCCTGAATCCCCAGTCCGCGCAAAGCAAGTCCCTGCACGTCGGGATGCTCATACCACTGACCACCAGCGAGTTTTTGAACGAGGAATCCAAGATAGATGCCGAGATCTTCTATGGATGAATCGCTAAATCGTTTTTCAGTAACGGCTTTTCGAATTTCGCTGGCCTCATCAAAGAAGGAATTGATGGCCAGATCCATTTGTCTGAGGTCATTGCTGTTTCCATTCAGCGGAAGTCCAAGCGACTCCATCATATCGCGAGCACGTCTTGCCCGCGCTTTTAGCGCAGCGATGCGCTCTTCTTCCATCTCGAACGTCACAAATGGATTCTTGTAATCCTGACGCTGTGCACTATAGGGGGCAAGCCCCAGCACCAGAAATTCGAGACTTGTCATATTGTCTGAAGCACTACCGGCGTCGATGCGACGCAGCAGACTTGCAGAAAGGTCAAGGGTACTACCAGAGGAGGGGCCTTCCAGGAATTCGACCTGTGCGCCTTCCTTACCCGGTCTGGCATGTCTGCCGCGATGCAAGACGCTGGCAAAGTGTTGGGCACACTCAATCAGACGTTGGTTAAACTCCTGCATGTTGAGCGCAGCAAATGCCGAACTCGGAAGAAATGTTCCGCAGGGTGCGTAGTAATTCACGTAGTCATCAAATCGACGAAAGTCCATGAGGTCGCCCTGAAAACAGAGCCCAAGTTTTTTAAGAGTCGCCGGCACCGTATCCGAGGACGTGGCTGCAGACGGGCTGTCCGATGTTTCTGAACTCACATAAGCAGAGTCCTGGGAATTCGAAACTGACAGGGTGCTGCTCCCGGAAGCGCTGTCGCTTGTTACTACGTAGGTCGTTCCACCGGAAAGATCCGGGTAGTAACGCTCAAGTCCGGCAGCCTCCTGTGGGAAATACGTCTTGAGATAGCGAGCCTGCTGTATCCCTTCGTCTTTTCGATCAAGGGCATGCCGGACCAGTGCAAGATTTCGTCGGCTTACGGTGCTTGGCGCAAGCTCCAACGCCTGCTGAAAACTCTGTTCTGCTTTCTCATACTCTTCCAGCGCAAGATGTATCGTGCCAAGGTGATGCGCGGACTCAGCGCGAAAGTAGTCGCCGTTCTCCAGCACTTTTGTCAGCCAGGATGCCGCTTCTTCCAGTCCTTCGCGATTTGAGGATTCGTAATGCATCCCCCGAATGGCGATTCCCAGACCAAGCATTGCATCGATATTCTGTGGGTCGCGCTTTAAGCATTGCTCAAAGGAGGTAATTGCTTCTGAGACTCGGTTCTCTCTGTAGAACGCTCTGCCTCGCTCAAGCCAAAGGATGGGGTCTTTACCGCTTTTTACCAGCAAAGGCTTGAGCAGGGTGAGGGCTTCTTTCGGATGACCGGAAATAGTGAGAAGTCGCGCGCGCGGAATCTCCAGCATCTCTCGTCTTTTGCACTGTGGTCGAAACCAATCGAGAAATGACTCTGCCTGCTGATAACAGCCCAGCGTCAGCAGCGCCTCGAATTCAAGGAGAAAGCAGCGATGTATGGCACCGCCCGATTCTCTTGCTTCGGCGATATGATAGAAGCAGGAGTAGATATCGTTGTTCTCGAAGGCACTTGTAGCCTTTGCGAGATGTTCTTCCCATGCGAGTTCAGGAGAATCAGTTTTCAGGAGCCCCAAAAGTCGGGGGATGGCCCAGCTATGCATGGTATAGGCCTGGTGCTGAGCAGAGCCCGCGTCCGGGGGAGTGTCTCGATGGTTGAAAAGAACGCCGCTACATGCGTTTGCGCGGAATGTTCTGTGCAGAACGGAGAAGGCTGTGTCGCCCATTACAATGGTATTTTTATCAGCACGAGAAGGGTCAGTGTAGACGAGCTGAACGCGGTATCCGGGCTGCGCCTCGACTCCCGGACGATCGATGAAATCTCTAAGCCCCTCGGCGTCTCCGTCTTCTACAGCCCGTTCGGCTTCCCAGCCGACCGGCAAGAACAAAGAGGTCAAATCTCTGATTGCAGACCAGTTCTCTGAAAACGGCTTTGATTCATCAATAGTATCAATGAACGAATCCTGATCCTGCGACGACATGTACCCCCCGATGATTGTTTGCACTTGCAGTATGTCGTCGACGCTGCGGATCGCTAACTTTAGTAATTGACCTGATAAAGTTTTTGGCTGACTTTCTTAAGTCTCCAGAGAATCTCAGGATTTTCATATGGAGCAGGGAAAACGGAGGGGGTGACGTGTGTCTCGTCTCCCGCCGCAGCAAAAGAACGCTTGCGTTGCACCTGATACATGATTCAGGTAGGGGAGTCGTAACCAAGAACACGAGGTGTACACAATTCCCCATGTCGACTGCGAGCAGCAACGAAAAGCAAGATAGCTCTGATGCCTACACACGACCGGAGCGAACCGCTTTTGCTTCGATTGCAAGCATACTTCTCGGTGGTTCTATTCTGGTTGTTGGTGTTGGTTTGCAGGGTTCCCTGCTTTCAGTACGAGCTTCTGTTGATAATCTTTCGTCCACGGTCGTGGGGCTGATGATGTCCTGCTATTTCATGGGATATGCGGCCGGTTCTATTCTTGCGCCGTATTACCTCAAGCGAGTCGGTCATATCCGTTCCTTTGCGGCCTTTGCCTCAGTACTCTCTGCCTCTGCTCTTTGCTATCTCTTTGAAACAAACTCATGGTACTGGATTGTACTTCGAATTGTTCAGGGCGCATGTTATGGCTCGATGATTCTGGTAATTGAGACCTGGTTAAACAGTGCGACGAAATCCTCAGATCGCGGGCAGGTGCTCAGTCTGTATCAGGCGATACTTCTTGCGGCATGGGTAGTGAGTCAGCTCCTGCTGAATGTTGCGCCGGCTTCATCTCCGACTCTTTTTTGTGTAGTTTCCATCCTGCTCTCGCTTTGTCTTGTGCCGATTACCTTGTCGAGGATCGATCAGCCGTTGATTATCACTCCCGGGCCCGTCAGTATTGGTCACCTCTACCGGCTCTCCCCCCTGGGATTTGGCGGAGCATTTATCGCCGGCGTTTCCTTTAACACCTACGTGACCATGACACCGCTGTTTGGAGCAGAGATCGGTCTGGATATCTATTGGATATCGCTTCTTGTTTCGGTCATGTTGCTTGGGGGTTTTCTGCTGCAATGGCCGCTGGGCCGCTGGTCGGATAAAGTAGATCGGAGAATTGTGATTGTGGTCATGGCTTTCTCCTCGGGGTTTGCATTGCTCGGGATGGGCCTGGTCGGCGATGCCTCTCTGGGAACATTACTGTCCCTGGGATTCCTCTTCGGCGCGACGTCGCTGGCCCTTTACCCGATTTGTGTAGCGCATATTAATGATTTCGTTGCCGAGGAAGAGCGTATCGGCGCTGCCAGCGGATTGATTCTGGTATATGGTCTTGGGGCGGTTGTTGGTCCCTTCGTCTCCGGATTCGTGATGCATGCTACATCGCCCTGGGGACTGTATCTTTTCCTCGCACTGATTCAACTGGCCTACGGGGCCTTCAGTATATATCGCTTTGGTCAGCGAGTTGCCGTAGAACCCGGGGCAAAAGACGACTTCGTGTCGCTGCCCAGAACGACCTATGCTTCTCTAGAACTCGATGGGCGGCTAAGTGAGGGTTCGCCGGAGGAGTAAGCCCCTTACGCTTTGTCGATTAAATACCCGCGCAGATCGGGGTGTATGAAGGCCTGCTGGTAAAGCAAAATAGTGCTCCTTGCTCAGCGAACTGATAGGAGGCCTGGCCAGGAGCGCGCGTTTAGTTTTTTCCTGCCGACTGCGCTGGCAGCAGTGCGATTTTCCTTCACATGATCTAGATCATGCGGTTCCGACGAGTTTGTTGATACTCTATTTTTTTGTGTATTTAGTGGAGGTTTGCTGTTGTGCTGTGTAAGCAGGTGGCATGTGCTGCGTTTCTTTTCATCCTTTTCTTTCCCCTGTGTTCTTCGCAGGCTGAATCACTGGAAATAAATCCGCTCGTTCCTATCAGACAACAGATGCGTCAGCTTAACCGGGACTGTTCCCGCAGTTGGGACAGTAAGCGCTGCGAAATCGTTCGAAACAAATTGCGAGAAAAATTAACCAAGCTACGCATCATTTGCAGGCGTGATCCCGAGGATGAAAGATGCGGATCTATTATGGTCGAAAAGAAGGAACGCGGCTGGAGAATTCGGCAGTACTGTAACCAGAACCCATACTCAAAAAAGTGCACGAAGCGAAGAGAGCGAGAGCGTCGGCGGGCAAAGCTCCTGCGTCGCTTTTGCCAAAAGAATCCGGACGAGAAGCGTTGCGATCCTCCCCGTCGTCGGCAGGAAGGTCGTGGTTATGGATCTCTCCACGAGTACTGCAAGGATTACCCAGAAAAGAATAAGTGCATTGCCCTTGCGCAGAAATACGACCGCTACGAACCAAAGGCGGAACCAGAGGACAATCGCTTCTAGACGATGTGCCGGAGCACAGCTTCGCGGGTCTGCCTGCGCTAGGAATTGCCCACTTTGAAACCACTTTCGTTGTCGTTGAGGATTTTAACCTCACGCTGTGGAAAGGGAATTTCAATACCATTGGCTCGCAGCGTCTCAAAAATGATGAGCATCAAGTCGCCACCGACGCGATTTTTTCCATCGTCAATTCCCTCCATCCAGAACTCAACAAACATGTTTACGCCGGAGTCGCCGAAACTATCAATTTCGCAGTCCGGTCGTTCTTCAAAGGGAATCTCAGGTCCGCTGATGACCTGCGGATGTTCCGCAACAGCGACCTTGATGAACTCTACCATCGCGCGAATATCGGTTGCGTAGGGAACTGAAAAGTCAACGCGATAGCGTTGCTTGGTGTCCTTATGCGTCCAGTTAGTGAGATTGGAGGATATGAATTTCTCGTTTGGGACGAGGATGTCTTTCCCGTCGTAGGTCTCGAGCACCGCATAGCGCATCCGAAATTCCCGAACCCAGCCCTTGGGTCCGTCATCCAGCTCTACAAAATCTCCGACCGTCAGAGAGCGATCGAGTAATATAATGATACCGGATATAAAGTTTGAGGCGATAGACTGAAGACCCAGGCCGAGCCCTACACCAACCGCACCACCGAAGACAGCAAGGGTGGTCAGGTTTATTCCCATCAGGTTTAAGAGAAGAAGGGCGATTACACAGAAGAGCCCAACTTCGTACAGTTTGGTGAAGACTTCCCGTGTGCGCACATCGAGAGATTTTTGTTTTCGAATTACTTCTTTACCCCAGTTGTTTGACTCTCGTCCGAGCCAGAACAGCAGTGCCCCAAAAATCAGGACGCGCAGGACGCCATACGCCGAAATGCTGATGTTGCCGACATTGAGTGAGATATCTTTGAGCGCACTTGTTACGGTTGGCAGGTAGCCAACGAGATGTAGAAAAAGAATCGGAAGACCAATCCACTTTGCTGCGGAGGCAGCAAATGCGTTTGTCACAAACACGCGTATAATTGAGAAAAGGAAAAATACTCCGGCGAGGACCAGGGCAGAGGTCATCAGCCATACGGGGTGCCCGGTGGTTTTTCCGACCTCTATGGCGATCTTGAGAATGAGAATCGCGACCAGGGGATGCAGGATACTGGCTATCTTCTGCGTTATCTTCCCGCTGGCGTGCAGGCTGCCGGTATCGACTTTGGCTGTTGCCATGACGCTTTTGCGAATTTTTGCAGCCAGCCAGAACGCGAGGAGGTATACGGCAAAGATAACGGCAAGCTGAACGTAGCTACTGGTCGAGCTTGCGAGGGTAATTACTTTCTTGAGCGCATCATCGACAGCGGTCTGAAGATATTCAAAATTCATTCTGCGTTCCTGTTGCCTTGGGTTCGCGACTCCGACTATATCCTACGACAGTATGTTTCCTGCACCCCAGTGTAAAACAGAAAACACCCTTGTAGGAAGTTGTTCTGCTCGAGGCGGAAAGGTGGCGAACACCCTGTGGGTTTTGTCCCACATTTACTGCATAATGCATTACACATGCTGATTACTGATTCCGTCACAAAGGTCTATTGGATCCCCTCGCTCATACATTAACCGGTGTTGTCCTTGCTAAATCCGGAATCGAACGCAAAGTTGGTGCGGGAAGTGTGCTCGCTCTGGTCCTGGCCTCAAATGTCGTCGATATCGATGTCTTCGGAGCTTTTTTCATCGATGAACCGACCTGGACCTTTCGACGCATGTGGACTCACTCTCTTCTGACCGCGCCCGTTCTCGTGCTCCTTGCCTCGTACTTGTTCAGCAGGTTCTACAAGAATGCCCGCTGGCATATCTGGGCCGGGGTTTTTCTCCTGGGTGCTTCCTTTCACGTTTTCATGGACCTCATCAATTCCTATGGGGTCGTTTTGTTTTTTCCTCTTAGCAGCCAACGTTTTGAGCTCGCCTGGGTGTTTATTATTGATTTGTATATACTGAGCGCACTATAAACTTCGGTTTTTCTCAATAGCGTTCGTCGCGAAGTATATTGTTCTGCCGTAGGCAGAACCAAACAACAAGTATACCCCTAACACCGATATCACAGCCGGCGCAGTTATGCGCCGACAATATTGCTCTTTGCGATGAGCTGAGTGGAGCACTGTGCGTTCTTTCTTCGTCAGAAAATT
>JAUIMJ010000109.1 GCA_030433295.1 bacterium
TGCTGCAGTATTTGACCTGCTCCCAGCAGCGCTCCCAGCGTTTTCGCCAGGTAAACGGACGTTTGCACGTCGGACAAATCTTCTGCGGTAAGAACTCCTTTTTGTGCACTCCTCCCTGGCCTCTCCTCATACTGTTGCATGAGTAACTACGATATCACCTACTCCCGAGCGACAGAGAATGAAAACACTTGCCACTTCGCAAACTTGACATATACCCCCAGGGGGTATATAGTAATGCATGGCTTCAAGCACAGAACATTGCGGCGAATGCACCCAGGGGCACCCGGACCATTCGAAGCAGCTGCACCGAATCAACCGCATCATCGGACAGCTCGAGGGCGTTAAGCGAATGATCGCCGAACGCAGATATTGTCCGGATATTTTGACGCAAACAAGGGCAATTTCATCCGCTCTTCGCTCATTGGAGGGAAGTATTCTAGAGCTTCACCTCGCAAGCTGCGTAAAGGGTGCAATAGAGTCTGAAGAGGGGTATGCTGAGGAAAAGATCGAAGAGCTTGTAGCTCTGTTCAAGAAATACAGATAAAACGGATGCTGAGACACTCTACACATTTCCGCTTTTTCTTATCCTTTGTTCTTCTGCTCTTTGCGGTAGCCTCCCCCTGCTCCTGTTTCGCCAATACCTCCTCCAAAGTCGAACAGCAAACGGCTCATGAGCACAGCTGCTGCGACAAACAAACAGACAAGCAAACATCCGAGTCGCAGGATGAACAAAATGACTGTGACAGCTGCCCCGATTGCGCGGGGATGAAAAACTTCGTGCCGGAGAATGCAGCAAAGATTCTCAGCTTTGACGCACCGCTCGTGCTTACAGCTCTAACTTCGCCCCACAGCCTGTTCCCTGGGCGCGCGGAGGACTCTGGATATCGGCCTCTAGCCATACAGAGGAATAGACCACCCGGAATTAGCATCACCTCATCCGCAGTACTTTCGCGCCTGCTTCATCGCTGGCGCGTCTAGCCATACCCCACCGCCTGTTTTTCCCTTTTGATTTTTCGCTCTTAGCGAAATGCATTTCTGTACACGTTTTTGGATTTTCGGTATGAGAACACCTGCGCCACTTACTTTTGGTACACTTATTTTTGGCATACTTCTGCTCCTCTCGAGCTCTGCGGTCAGCGCACAAGAACCGCTGCATACGGTGGATGAATATATACGCTACGCAATGAAAAACAGCGTAGGTCTGGAAGCTGCCTTCGAGGACTATCGGGCTGCTACGAAGCGACCGGAGCAGGTCGCGACTCTGCCGAACCCGAACTTTCAGTACGGCCACTTTATCGAGTCAGTTGAAACTCGAGTAGGACCCCAAAAACATACTGTTGGCGTGGCTCAATCCTTTCCCTGGTTTGGCACCCTACAGCTCAGAGGGGAAGAAGCGAATCTTGAAGCAAGCGCCGAATTCAACCGCTTTCTCGCAAAGAAGAACAAATTAGTATTCGAGATAAATGAAGCGTATTCGGAACTGGCATACGCCCAGGCGGCCGAAAAGGTGACCAGTGATTCTCTGCAACTCGTGCAATCCTGGGAACAGGTATTACAGCAGCGATTCCGCACAGGATCCGGCTCACACAGCGATCTTATTAAAGTACAAGTCGAACTGGGACGGCTGGAAGTTGCGCTTGCGGCCGCGCGAGATGCACAGACCACGCTGCGAGTACGTCTGAATAGCCTGCTCAGCCGAGAGCATTCGCTTCCGACGCCGATTGCAACAAATTTTCTCCAACACTCAAATGCTGCTGATGCGAAAGACGCTGAAGACGATACTCGGGATTTCTTTGAGCTAATACAAAGTCACAATCCTGAGCTGAGGATGCTACACACCCTGGCTGAAGCGAGGCGTGTCGGTTTAGCATTGGCGGAGAAAAAATACTATCCCGATATCACCCTTGGCATTAACTACGTCGCTGTCGGCGATCGGGATGTTCCGGGAGGTGGAGATGATGCCTTGCTAGGAACCGTCTCTCTCAGTCTTCCCGTGTTTTTGTCTAAAAATAGAGCAGCCGTAGCCGAAGCCAGCGCCCGCTCACGAGGCCTGAAACAGCGCATTAAGGAAAAAGAGTATTCATTGCGCGCTGAGCTTTCTCGGATTCGGTTCAACCTGAGGGACTCTCGACGCAAAATTTCTCTGTATAAAGATACCCTTATCCCAAAGACAAATGAGTCGATCGAAGCAAGCTACACCGCCTACCAATCGGGGGAAGCGAATTTCCTCGATGTTATCGACTCTGAGGAACGGCTTTTGGAATATCGCCTTGCTCTGAAACGAGCACAGGCTGACCTTGTGCTCGCCTTATCAAAACTTCAAATGCTCGCCGGAGGATATAGCGGTGCGCAGACAGAAGAAAAGGAGTAATTCCGATGAAATTTCCTATAGCTACCGCACTACTCGTACTTCTGACGTCCAGCCAACACGCCTTCGCGCAACATGAACATCACCATGTAAGTAAAGAAGCGGCCCAACACGAGCAGATGCAGCAAAATCCTCCGGTCGACGATCACAGTAATCCCGAAAGCATGAAACAGCAGCATCATGGGAACCAACATGCCGGGCATGAACACATGGGAGGTTCAAGCGATACACCCTCCGGATCCCTCGCGGAGGGTACGAGGATTTGGACCTGCTCCATGCACCCGCAGATACGCCTTAAAAAGCCTGGCCAATGCCCAATCTGCAGCATGGACTTGATTCCTGTTCAGGGGCATGACGGGACTGGAGACACGAATGACAGCACGACTCTGAAACTGCAGGAATCTGAAGCAGCTCGTCTTCGTGTACAGACGAGCAGTGTACAGAGAAAATGGGTCGATCGTTCTACTCGTTTAGTCGGACAGATTGACTTTGATGAAACAAAAGTCAAACACATAACCGCCTGGGTGCCCGGCAGGATAGAACGCTTGTTTGTCGACTACACTGGTATAGAAGTGAAACAGGGTGACCACATGGTTCTTCTTTACAGTCCGGAGCTAGTCTCAGCTCAGGAGGAGTTAGTTCAGGCCTTGCGGTTTTCACGCTCACAATCGGGCAGTGAACGTTTGCGCAGGTCTTCGCAACAGACACTCAAGGCGGCCCGAGAAAAACTAAAACTTCTGGGGCTCAACGCGAATCAGGTATCCAAAATCGAACAAAGAGGCAAACCCCAGAACTCGGTCACAATATTCTCGCCAATCGGAGGCGTCGTGGTTGAGAAACACGTGAACGAGGGAATTTATGTAAATACGGGAACGCGTATTTACACAATCGCTGACCTTAGCACTCTTTGGCTAAACTTAGAAGCATATGAGTCTGACTTACCCTGGATTCGATATGGGCAGAAAGTACGCTTTCGTGCCCAGGCGCTACCGGGAGAAACGTTTGAGGGGATCGTGTCATTCATTCAACCGTTCCTCAATGAAACGACTCGTACCATACGGGTCAGGGTGAACGTCAAAAACACGGACGCCAGGTTAAAACCAGGAATGTTTGTGACAGCACATGTGTCGTCTAAAATTGACAGTAATGGCGATGTAGTCGGGCCATCTTTTAGTGACTCGTATATATGCCCAATGCATCCGGAAATCGTGCAGGCAGAGTCCGGTAAATGCAGCATATGCGGAATGCCCCTCGTGAAAGCGGAAACCCTGTCCTTCATTGAGAAGAAAGATAGTGGCGAACCGCAGGCGCCACTGGTAATCCCCAGCTCTGCTCCTCTCATTACGGGAAAACGGGCGGTGGTCTATGTCAAACGGGCCGAGGACCATAGCTATTCGCTACGTGAAGTCGTACTTGGTCCCAGAGCAGGCGAGTATTATGTCGTCGCCTCCGGACTGGCGGAAGGAGAACTGGTGGTAAGCAAGGGTGCATTTAAGATCGATGCCGACCTTCAGATTCGCGGAGCACAAAGTATGATGGCTCCTGAAGCGGAGCCCCCCGCTGGGAAAATGCAATCGAACCACCAACACGCCGGACATCAGCATTAGGGGGATCACGTGGACCGAATCATTCATTTTAGCATTAACAACAAGCTCATTCTCGCCATCGGCGTGCTTCTTATCGTCGTCTGGGGCACCATTGTCGCGCCATTCGACTGGGAGATTTCGGGTATTCAGAGAAACCCGGTTCCCGTGGATGCCATCCCCGATATCAGTGAGAACCAGCAGATTGTCTTCACTTCCTGGCCCGGACATTCGCCCAAAGATATAGAAGATCAGGTCACCTACCCCCTGACCGTTTCGCTTCTTGGCTTGCCCGGCGTTAAGACCGTTCGGAGCTTTTCGTATTTCGGTTACTCCTCAATTTACGTAATCTTTAAGGAAGACGTAGAATTCTACTGGTCGCGTTCCCGCATCCTTGAAAAACTGGCAAGTCTGCCTGCGGGCACCTTCCCCGCCGGAGTATCCCCCTCCCTGGGCCCCGATGCCACCGCACTTGGTCAGGTGTTCTGGTACACCATTGAGGGCCAGGACGCCGAGGGCAATACTACCGGCGGATGGGATCTTGATGAACTGCGCAGCGTTCAGGATTGGTATGTGCGCTATGCGCTGCAGTCCGTCGATGGCGTCGCCGATATCGCCTCCATAGGCGGATTCGTTCGCGAATACCAGATCGACATCAATCCCGATGCCCTTCGCGCCTACGATATTAGTCTCACCCAGGTTATAAATGCCGTTCGCAATTCAAATGTCGATGTCGGTGCTCGAACCATCGAAGTCAATAAAGTCGAGTACGTTGTGCGTGGCCTGGGCTTAATTCGCAGCCTTGATGATGTCAGAAAAATTGCGGTCTCTGTAAAAAAGAACAATGTGCCTGTACTTCTCGAAGAACTTGCCCACGTGAGTTTCGGGCCTGCCCTGCGCAGAGGTGCTCTGGACAAAGATGGTCAGGAGGCGGTCGGAGGAGTTGCCATTGTTCGCTATGGTGAGAATCCCCTCGCGACCATACAGAATCTTAAAGCGAAAATACGCGAGATAACTCCTGGTCTTCCGTCCAAAACGCTAGACGACGGAAGGGTATCGAGCCTTCGAATAGTCCCCTTCTACGACCGCAGCTCACTTATCAGTGAAACCTTACAAACACTTTATTCCGCTCTCACGGAACAGGTCCTGGTCACCATTATTGTCGTTACCCTGATGGTAATGCATGCGATGAGTTCCGTCCTCATATCAGCGCTTTTGCCGCTCTCTATTCTCATCGCCTTCATCCTAATGCGCATCTTTGGGATAGACGCCAACATTGTCGCCTTATCGGGGATTGCCATTGCCATTGGCACGATGGTCGATCTGGGCATCGTGCTTTGCGAGAATATCCTCGCCAGACTCCGCGAGGCATCCCCGCAGGATGACCGAGCTGCGATAATCTTTGAAGCCACAAAGGAAGTCTCGGGAGCTGTAGTTACTGCGGTGGGAACCACCATAGTTAGTTTTCTTCCGGTGTTTGCTCTCCAGGCCGCTGAGGGCAAGCTGTTCCAGCCTTTGGCCTACACTAAAACGTTTTCCCTGATTGGCGCTCTTATCGTATCTCTCATTCTCATACCACCCGCAGCACATCTTTTATTCAGGGACTGGGGCAAGAACAAACTGCTCCTTAGAAGCCTCTATGTGGTCGAGGTACTTCTGGGTCTGGGCCTATTTTTCTCCTATCCGCTTCAGGGACTCCTGTTATGCAGCATTGGGCTGATAAGCCTCGGAGAGGGACCCCTGTGTGAACGTTTTCCGGCTTATGAAAAATACATTCGAAAAGCGTCGCTGGTAATCGCACTACTTCTTGTCCTCCTCGCCCTCTCTGGTTCCTGGCAACCGCTTGGCATAGGTTCCTCTTTGCTGTCGAATAGTCTCAGTGTCGCTCTCCTGATAGCGTTTTTCCTCCTCGTGTTTGTCTATTTCCAGCGTGTGTATCCGAAGATGCTTGCCTGGTGTCTGCTACATCGCTCGGTATTTCTCGTTCTTCCGATAAGCGTCGTCCTGGGCGGGACGCTTATCTGGTCAACGATGGGAGAGGAGTTCATGCCGCCGCTGGATGAGGGGTCGTTTTTGTACATGCCGACGACCATGCCGCACGCTTCTATCGGGGAAGCACTCGATATCGTAAAGGTCCTCGACAAAGCAGTAACGGCGATACCCGAGGTGGAGCAAACCGTGGGCAAACTCGGCCGGGTTGACTCGGCCCTCGATCCCGCCCCGGTTTCCATGTTCGAAAACATCATCAACTACAAGTCCGAGTATATTCTTAATGAACAGGGTCATGCGATTCGCTTTCGCTGGAATTCGGAAAAGGAAGAGTTTGAAAGAAACGGTGCTGGAAACCTTATTCAAGATGACAGGGGACGGCCGTTCAGGCAGTGGAGGGAGCATATTCAGTCACCAGACGATATCTGGAAGGAAATCGTAAAAGCTACAAGGATTCCGGGAACTACCTCAGCGCCAAAATTACAGCCGATTGCGGCGCGGATTGTGATGCTTCAGTCCGGAATGAGAGCACCTATGGGAGTTAAAATCAGAGGTCCCTCCCTGGAAGCCATCAGTGAAGCTGCCTTGAAAATCGAAGAGTATTTACGTCAGGTGCCTTCAATTGAAGCGGACGCAGTTGTCGCAGATCGCGTCGTCGGTAAACCCTTTCTTGAAATAGACATCGATAGAGAAAAAATTGCGAGATATGGACTAACCATTCGCGATGTACAGGATATTGTCGGTGTAGCCATCGGCGGAAAGCCACTTACCTCAACCGTAGAGGGCCGAGAGCGATATCCGGTCAGAATTCGCTATCCCCGGGAACTTCGTAGCGATCTTGAAAGCCTGGGAAGCATTCTCATTCCCACACCACAGGGTCAGCATATCCCGCTACGAGAGTTGTCGGAGATACGATTCAAAAAGCAAGCTCAGGTAATCAAGAGTGAAGACACGTTTCTTACGAGCTACGTGGTATTCGACAAGAAAGAGCACACGGCTGAAGTCGAAGTCGTCCGAGAGGCTCGAGATTTTTTAGAGACTAAGATTGCCTCTGGAGATCTGAAACTTCCCGCGGGTGTAAACTACGTGTTTGCCGGAAGTTACGAGAACCAGCTGCGAGCGCAGAAGAGACTTGCCCTGCTCATTCCGCTTACCCTGATAGCTATTTTCGTCATCCTCTATCTGCAGTTTCGCTCGTCCGCAGTAGCCTGCATCATCTTTTCCGGAGTGTTCGTCGCATGGTCGGGGGGCTTTATTCTTCTCTGGCTTTATTCACAACATTGGTTCCTCGACATATCTCTGTTAGGATTGGATCTGCGAGACTTCTTTCAGGTAAGACAGTTCAATCTCAGCGTTGCCGTCTGGGTGGGTTTTATTGCCCTGTTCGGAATCGCCACTGATGATGGGGTCTTAATGGCCACGTACATCCGGCAGCAAGTTGAAAAATCAAAGCCAGGCTCCCGAGAAGAGCTCAGGTCATCTGTGCTACAGGCCTCTGAACGTAGAATCAGGCCGGCACTGATGACAACAGCTACCACGCTTCTCGCCCTGATTCCCGTAATTACCTCAAGTGGACGGGGCGCAGATATCATGGTGCCAATGGCGATTCCTTCTTTTGGCGGAATGCTTATCGCTATGCTTACCGTCTTTGTCGTGCCCGTGCTGTACTACAGCCTGCTCGAAAAGTCCCTGGACACCTGAGCATTGGGAAGGAATTACACCTCGATATCAAAAAGTCGCTTAACGTGTTGTCGTAGCAAGGCCTCCTCCTCTACCGGGCCGCCATCTACAGAAGTGATCTCCATGAGTAGCTCAAAGACCCTGCGCTTCTGTTCCTTGCTGTAACATTCATTTACGACTTGGACATATTTTCGCACATTCTTCTCCTCAAGCAGCAGATACTCCCCAACCTCGTATAGCTCCTCTGCGTGCTCAGCCTGCACGCCAAATTCACGAGCGACTGCGGTGATAATCATCTGCAGCTCGCGCTCATTGAAGAGGCCATCAATATGGGCACCGGCGCAGAAAAGAACAACCACGGAAATCATCTGCCGGAATGAGATCTCCCGGCCCTGAGAATCCACCGCTATGGTGATGGGAGCATGCTTGAAATATTCAACGGGTGCCTTGCGCATGAAAAATTACATAACGATGATACGTTTTTATCTAGCTATCTCAATATACACAGCGACCTTTGACGGAAACAGAAAAAAGATGAGTATTGTTTAGCGATATCAAGGGCCTCGTGTAAGATTGCGGTCGTATACCTATCACCGGCAGCTTCGCGTGTGAGCCATGAGACGAAGATTTCGGGACCCGCGGGTCAAAATAGTGTATTAGGGTGGCAGCGCTACAGATAGAGCGAACCCCGACGAACAGCAGCCAACAAAGAGGACGTATGTCGTGACAAAACGCAATTTTTTGTTTGTTTCTCTGGACGGTCTCATCACCGATATTGCCTGGCATGTGCTCAAGGAAGGGCACGAGGTTAAATACTGCATAGAGAATGCGAGCGAGGCACAAATCGGGGATGGCTTCGTGCCAAAGATTTCAGACTGGAAAGCCGAGATAGATTGGGCGGATGTCATTGTGTTTGACGATGTGCTCGGACAGGGCTCCCAGGCCGCAGATCTGCGTGCGGCTGGAAAAGCCGTTATCGGTGGCTCTCCCTACACGGATCGCCTTGAGGATGACCGAACGTTCGGACAGGAGGAGCTCCGTAAACACGACGTAAACGTTTTGCCGTTTTATGATTTCACCAGTTTTGACGAGGCCATTGATTTCGTTCGCAAGAACCCGGGCTCGTACGTGGTCAAACCATCCGGGGAAGCCCAGAACATAAAGCGACTCTTATTTGTCGGGCAGGAGGATGATGGTCGTGATGTTATCGATGTGCTCAGCGCGTACAAGAATGCATATTCAGACAAGGTTAAGCAGTTCCAACTTCAGAAGCGAGTGAAAGGCGTAGAAATTGCCATCGGCGCCTTCTTCAATGGGCAACGCTTCCTCTCTCCGATAAACGTTAACTTTGAGCACAAAAAGCTTTTTCCGGGGGATCTCGGTCCGCCGACCGGAGAGATGGGGACCATGATGTACTGGAGCAAACCCAATCGCATCTTCAATCAGACTCTTAAAAAGCTCGAGCCTACGCTGAGAGCAGAAGGCTACAATGGCTATCTCGATATTAATTGTATCGTTAATGGCAATGGCATCTATCCCCTGGAGTTTACCGCTCGCTTCGGCTACCCGACAATCAGCATACAGCAGGCGGGACTTATCACGCCGATTGGTGAGTTTCTCTGGCGTCTCGCACACGGGGTCGATGAAGACTTCCGTGCAAAGCCCGGTTTCCAGATAGGGGTTCGGCTCGTCGTCCCTCCCTTCCCTTTCGATGACCCCAAAACCTTTGAGGCGAACTCTAAAGATCGGGTGATCGTCTTCAATAAGCCCGTACGGGACGGGGTGCATATTGAAGACGTTCGAATGGAGAATGAGGAGTGGATCATAACGGGAACATCCGGTGTAGTTCTTGTGGTCGTCGGTACGGGAAACAGCGTCCGGCAGGCGCAAACGCAGGCGTACAACAGAATCAAGAACATTCTTATTCCCAATGTGTACTACCGAACGGATATCGGCAATCGCTGGCTTGAGGACTGCGATCGTCTGCACACCTGGGGCTATCTCAGGGATTACTAAACCTGGCGGGTAATCATAACGGAAGAATGTGAAGTGCTTCCGTGAGTGAACCGAGATTCAAAACAGGAAAAGCACTTCTACTCCTTTCATTCCAGAGAGCGAATTACTCAGGGTGCGAAACCGAGCGCCGCAAAGTGCAGCTGGTTCATCGTCTGTAGCAAGGACTCGGGCTGCATGCTCGACGCAGCAGCCAGACGTGCTCTTGTCAGACGCCGAACCGCTTTTCGACCAAGTACCGCACGGCGATTGAGCGAGGGTTCAGGCCGCATGTTGTAGGTCTTCGCTACGGCCTCAGCGGCACGAAGCATAGCAACAACTGCTTCCCGTCGCCTCTTCTCCACACCGTTCGCTTTGGCAAATCCCATCGTCACGCCCCACTGCCGATCCAACATCTGCTGAATCGTCTGGATAGAGTAGCGCACCGGCAGGAATCCACGTGCGGTTTTCCCCAGAGGTTTGGCGGCAGCGAGAAGAGCTGCTGAGCCACCGATGAGCGTCACGGGAAATTCGGCAGTCTCCTGCATCGCCGCAACAGAAATCGCACGCATGGCATTGATCGGAGCCGGCTCGTTCTCCAGTCCCGGACGCCAGATAGGACGCTCTCCCATGGTGGGAAGCGCCTGCTGGCCCCAGGCAAAGGCGTCGTGGGACAGCTGGTCGTAATCCAGATACGGTCGCCAGACTGCTTCTCCCACATCACAGCAGGACTCCTGGATCGCTTCCAGAATTCCTTCCGGCGGACGTTCATTGTCGTGCGACAGGGCTTCGGCAATCTCGTACGACACTGCAGCCGGGTGCATATACTCCCAGATGCTTCCCCCCTGAACCGTAGCGCGAATAGACCGCAGGTGACGCGGCGCCATTCGGAGTAGATTGGCAAAGCCGATACCGCCACGGTAGGGAGAGGAACCACAGCCCCAGTACATGCTATCGATGTAGCGAAGATAGATGCTTACGAAGATGCCCAATAAACTGCGGAAGAACGAGCCCCGCCGACCGAGGTCGGAGAAGGCTGCAAGCAGTTCCCATTTTACGTCTCCGGGCATGAAGCTGCGCAGGTTCTCAATCCCCTGTGTGAAATGGGTCTCGAGCAGGCCAACGATTCTGGGACTTTCAATTCCCAGCGATCGCATCACCACACCCAGCGCCAGCAAATCCCAGGCCTCAGCACGCCCGTCGTCAGAGCGTGACATGAGGTATCCTTCGCGGCAATCTGCAGCAAGCCATCGCCAGTTGGCGTTTGACTTACCGGCAAGAAACGAGAGCGTGGACAGCAATCGGTTACTCGACGAGATCTTTCTACTATTCTTTGGTCCCGAATTGTAGAGGTCGATCAGGTCTCGATATCCGATGCGCTGGTCTACGCCCACCGCCTCAAGCAAGCCAGGAATCTCGCGGGAGCTCACCCGAGGATGATGATCCGCGCCGCGCTCCGTCACCTTCTTCTCCCAACGTTTGAGAATCTCAAGGTCGGGAATCTTCCGACCGTCGAGATCGAAAAGCCAGGAGCCGACACTTGCTTTAATCCCATACTGCTCGAGATGCGGGCAAAGTCGGGAGATGCGTTCGATCATCATAAGATGAACTCGTGCATCATCTTCCCAGGTGACATTTTCCCGAAGAACACCAAGGGATTTGGACCGCTTCGCATACCTGCGAGCATGCGCGGCGAAATCTTCCGGGCGTTCGAGAACGCGGTCGGTTAGCGCGAGCATCTCTTCGACCACCGGCCAGGGCTGGGGGAAGCAGGGATGCAGAGTGGGCACGAGGCCGATCTCATACGGAATTTTGGGTGCAACGTGTAGCTGAGGCACCGTGTAGTTCGTACGGTCGACGACCATCTTACCCCAGGAGAGGAGGGTCAGCAGACGTGCTGCATCCTCCCAGGCTGCCGCGTTCTTACCACTGGTAATGTCGGGCACCGATGACTTGCCCTCTCCAAAGAGAATAAAGCGGGCAATTCTTGTGGACTTTCGCTTTGAGGTGAACAGTTGTTCAAACAAAATTTGTGTAGAAGGCATACGCTTCCCCTATATGAAATGATTGTTGTTGAAGTTCGGGACCACAGCCGCACTCAGCAAAAAGCGGTATGCGGATGTGGCCCCGAGTTCTTCAGCAAGACGAGAAAGGGAAACGTGAAAAAACCTGTACTCACGGAAGCTGTTTCAAAAAAAAGAGGGAAATGCTCGTTCTTCTTGAAACAGGCTCCTCGTGTACTACCCATATACGGCTGTAAAGAGCGTGTTCGCACGAAACAAAAGCTACAGATGACCACAAATACCGCTAATTCTCAAAGCATTACGGCTAGATGAAGCCACAAATACAAAATCTGAGGTAATAACAAGCACGTACAGGTTTTTCACGAGCATGGGGGCGTACATGCCATTAAGCATCCTATCTCCGGGTGTAAACCCGCAACAGAAGCAGGACTCGGCTCCTGTGATGCCCCCTGTCTCCCTCGATACACTGCTCGACGGAAAACTCTGGGATCGGGCAAAAGCCCACATTGAAACGTCTATCGCTGAAGGAACGTTCAAAGCAGAGGATCTGCAGAAGGCACTCAAAGCCGGAGCGGACCTGTCACGCATCGATCTGAGCGACCTGACCCGGGGAGAACTCGACGGCCTTACGCTCGAAGGTGGTTCCCTGGCCAAAGCGCAACTACCTGATATGCAGTCTACCCGTTTTAAAAACGTGGACCTTAGCGGTGCGCAGTTCTTTCAGTGCACACTGAATGACGTGCGGTTTAAAGACTGTCCGCTCGATCACATGCGCATGCAGGACAGCACTCTGGATGATGTCGTTTTCGCAGGCACGACGACTATGAATCAGGCTGATATCTTTACCAGCACGGCAACGAACGTCCGCTTTGATCTCAAAAGCATGAAAGGCTGCAAGTTATTCGACACTACCCTTGAGAAGGTCTCCTTCAACAAGCAAAACATGCTTGGCATTTCAATTATCACGGTACACTTCAAAGAATGCGACCTACGCGGCGCTGACCTTAGAGCTTGTGATATCGTCAAAGGTTCAATTGATGAGGCCACAAAGCTTGAAGGAAGTATGGTAACCGGCAGAGAGCGAAAACCCGAGGAGCTGGATCTTCT
>JAUIMJ010000110.1 GCA_030433295.1 bacterium
CTTTCCCGCATCCCGATCACCCCGAGGAAGCAGGCACTCGTCGGCGTTTATGATAGTCACAGAGGCCCCAAGACGCGCCAGGGCCTGACCCATTTCACAGCCAATCGCGCCGCCGCCGATTACTATCATACTCTCGGGGATCTCTTTCAGATCATACAGATTTTCATTGGTCAGTATCGGGACAGTATCGATTCCCTCAATTGCCGGAATGTTTGGGGATGTTCCGGTGCAGATAAAAATCTTTTTTCCACGAACCTTTCGCACCCCTTCGACTTCGACCGTATGTGAATCCACAAAACGCGCCGGACCCTGAGCAAGAATCAGGTCCAGCTTCTTAAACATCTTAGTCGTCTTGCCTTCGTTTACCTGCTGAACCACATCCCGGACCCGCTGAAAGGGGTCAATCGCCTCGGGCGCCTCCACAGCAGACAAGCCCATCTCCTTAAACAATCCGACCATATGCCGCATTTTGGCAGTCTTTAGAATTGCCTTGCTCGGTATACAGCCGACGTTCAGGCACTCTCCGCCAATCTTTCTTTTCTCTATAGCGGTGACCTTGAGACCAAGGGCATCAGCCATGGCGGCAACGGCCATGCCGGCCGGACCCAGGCCAATCACGAGGATGTCAC
Source organism: bacterium (assembly GCA_030433295.1). GTDB lineage: Bacteria > Bdellovibrionota_C > UBA2361 > SZUA-149 > SZUA-149 > JAUIMJ01. Next base: position 630 of record JAUIMJ010000110.1, read on the forward strand.
ATTCACTTTCCATTGCCCTGAACCTGATATTAGATAGTTTTTACGTGTACGATTACCGCCTGGAAACACGCGACTGAGTAGGATGCCTGGATGCTAAAAGATAACGCTATGTTGCTGAGGGGACAAATCTTTTGCACTGGCATCGGGTAGCGATCCTTCTGCCTGACGGGATTCCCTGTGCAGAACAAACTCTGAAACACAGCGCCTGGCTGATATTCAGCTGGCAGACGCCCGTTTACCTGAGTGCAAGCGTGCGGAAAAGTTCAGATTGATGTATATCCCCTGCTATCTTATTCTCAGTGTTTGTTAATTACGGTAGGCCCCCGTGCTTCGAGGGCTTAGACCAGCCGCTTACACGGCTATCAAGCGTTCCTAAGAGGAGAAAAGTATGTCTGAAAGTGCACCCAGTGTTGGTCTCATTATGGGCTCTCGCTCTGACTGGCCGACTATGGCGCATGCCGCGAAGTTGCTGACGGAGCTCGGAATTTCGTATGAGGCGAGTGTCGTTTCAGCACACAGGACGCCGGACCTACTTTTTGAGTGGGTAGAACAGGCAAGCGAGAAAGGCATACAGGTTATCATAGCTGCCGCTGGTGGCGCGGCTCACCTGCCGGGCATGGCTGCCGCCAAAACGCATCTTCCCGTTCTTGGTGTGCCCATCAAATCACGAGTACTAAACGGCGTTGATTCACTCCTCTCAATAGTGCAGATGCCGGCGGGAGTACCCGTTGGCACCCTCGCAATCGGCGAAGCGGGAGCAAAGAATGCGGCGCTGCTCTCAGCATCCATACTGGCAAATCATGATGCGGACATTCGCAAAGCCCTCCTGGCATTCAGAAAAAAGCAGACTGAAGCGGTGTTACAGGACAGAACATTGAGCCTCGACGAGGACGCAGTATGAGGCTTGGCATTCTTGGCGGAGGACAACTCGCGCGAATGCTCATACTGGATGGCTTGCGCCTGAACCTCAGCTTTCGCGTGTATGACAAGGCGCCTCACCCTTCGACCATGCATCTCGCAGAGTTCCATCAGGGAGACTGGGATGACGAAGAGGCACTCGCCCGCTTTGCCGAAGGTCTCGACGTAGTTACTTCTGAGTTTGAGAATGTCCCTGCCAGCACCATCGATTTCCTTCGAAAGACCGTCCCCTGCTATCCCCGACCGCAGTCCTTTGCAGTAGCGCAGGACCGCCTGCGAGAAAAAGATCTCATATCCTCACTCGGTATCAAGACGACGAACTATCGCTCGGTCGACACCGAGGCCGAGCTGATACAGGCGTCAGAAGAACTTGGCTATCCCTTTGTCGTTAAGCAACGTCGACTGGGCTACGATGGAAAGGGACAGAGTGTGGTACGCAATGAAGCCGAGCGCAGCAGCGCCTGGAAACAACTTGGCGGGGCCGCTCTCATTGCAGAAAATTTCGTTTCATTCGACAGAGAACTTTCCATCATTGGCGTGTTTGGCAAGGCAGACGAAGCTCGTTTTTATCCCCTCGTGGAGAATGAGCACCGTGCCGGTATTCTCTACAAAAGCACGGCACCCGCTCTCAAAACAAATGCGGTAGAAAGTAAGGCACGTGACATAGTTTCCGCAATTGCCCGCGCCTGTGACTATTGAAACTTCGGGCGAACTACTGGTGAATGAAATCGCACCCCGGGTTCATAATTCCGGACACTGGACCATCGAGGGAGCAAAGACCAGTCAATTCGACAACCACCTGCGCGCCGTCACCGGCCTTCCCCTGGGTTCAACTGAAGTGCTTGGCAACAGCGTGATGCTCAACATTCTCTCCGAGGTAAAAAGCCCTGCTTCCTATCTCTTAAACGACTCCCTGCACCTCCACCTGTATAACAAAGAGGCTCGTGCCAGTAGAAAGCTCGGTCATATCACCCTGCTGAATGCCAGCGATACGGAAATAGCCGAGGCGGAACAGCTGCTGGATTAGAAGCCTATTTTTCGCCTGCAATCAGTACGTCTTCACCGAGGGTCTCGCGTTTTACTTCCCGCCGCGCCTCTCCGGCAAGCTGCGCACTCGCGCTCTTCTTACCGCCGACCCATTCGTCCATAACGGCACAGGCAACGAGATCCCCCGTTACGTTTATCGCTGTGCGACTCATATCGAGAATGCGGTCAACTCCCATGATCAGGGCGATTCCACTTACCGGAACCCCAACACTACTGAGGACCATAGAGAGTATGACTATTCCCACACCTGGTGTCGCCGGGGAACCAATTGAGGCACCAACCGCCGTGAGCACCAATAAGACGATACCACCGAGGCCGATATCGATTCCGAAGACCTGAGCCAGGAAAATCGCGGCAACGCCCTGGTACAAGGCCGTGCCGTTCATATTAATGGTCGCCCCCAGCGGAATAACGAATTGCGATATCGACGGTCGCACGCCCAGCTTCTCCTCTGCCGCTTTGATTGACATAGGCATCACCGCAGCAGAACTCGAGGTAGAGAAGGCCAACAGCTGTACTTCTCTTACGTTGCGTAGAAACTGAAGGGGGTTCATTTTCCGCACGAGTAAGAGAATAATCAGATACATAACTAAAACCAAAAGCAATCCGCAGAGAACGGTAGCCACATAGACGCTCATCCCAAGAAGCACGTCTAAACCGACCTTACTCGTTAGCTGCGCAAGAAGACCAAAGACGGCAAAAGGTGCAAGGCGCATAGCGCCTTTTACTACGGTCATACACACTTCCTGCAAAGAGCCTAAGACATCGAGCAGCGGCTTTGATCGAAGCGGAGCCAGGTTTATCAGGGCGATGCCGAATACAATCGCAAACAATACTATTTGCAGCATCTGACTTTCGACCATCGCTCCGAGGGGATTCTTCGGCAAAAGGCCAACCAGCGTCTGAGGAATCTGGTCAAGCCCCGGTGCCTGCGGAGCCTTTGCCTGCACGGTTTGAGCGGGAGCACCCAGAGCTTTCTTCACAAGCTCTGCGTCCACAAAATCTCCCGGTTGAATAACCACGGAAAGAACCACACCAATAAGAATTGCTACAGTTGTGGTGCCAAGAAAGAAAAGTACTACTCGAAGCCCCATTTTTTTTAGGAGTTCCACGTCCTCGCTGGCAGCAAGTCCACGCACGATGGAGGCAAAGACAAGCGGAATCACAATCATTTGAACGAGGGCAAGAAAAAGCTGCCCCGGAAGGGCAAGCCAGTTCCCTATCGTCGTTGCTGTCTGCTGCTCAATCAGAGCAGCCGAAGGACCGAGCAGCATTCCCAGACCGATTCCGAGCACCATCCCGATAAGAACTTTAATCCACAGTCTGCCCTGGATTAAATGATCGAGATATTCGTTGAGGAACTTCAGGGAACGTGGATGCAAAAGCTCAAGTGGATGCGTCATAGTATCCCCGCTACGCGGCTACTTGATGATGAAGGTAGTAAAATCCACGCCGGTATTGCCATTCGATTCATCAAACGCATACACGGTCACTTCATACACACCCGCCTTTAGCCCCTTCAGTTCCGCAGCAAACTGGCTGGTTTTTCCCGCATACTCCAGCCCGAGGGTTTTGTACGACCTACCGTCACGCTTCACAATCGCGGCAACTTCGTAGTTGTTTGCGTCCCAAAGACCATCCGGCTCTATTGGACAGCCACACATAAGAGAGACGTTTGCCGCAATTCGAACTGTCTCGGTATCTCCTCCGAGCTTCACGTGCGATGGCGGGGCCAGCACGTCTACAACAAAGCCGGGCATCTCAAGCCTTAGAGCATCTCCTCCGGTGATGTGCTTACCGGGAATCAACCACTGGGTAGCACTAACCTCGCCGGCAGCCTGCCGCTGAGCGAGCGGCCCGTAAGCCCGCACGACGAGCCTCGTCGGCTCTTCGATATCTACCTCAGCATGAAACACTGCGGCATCCTCACTTGATACCGACGAATGATGCGTAAGCTTTTCTTTCATGATGCGCTGCGTGTCACCAGTAGAACCACTGGTTTTCCCTGAGGCAAGAACCTCGCCCGTCTCCGCATTCTCTATCACGACTCGTGCCCCGCCCATGGAGCTACCGATAAATTTTGCTCCCTTACTGAGAACTCGGACGTCGATCTTCGTCTCCTCCGCAAAAGATAGCTGAGGAAGTAAGAGCATTATGAAAGCAGGAACTAACAACAGGGATGATTTTTTACACATGGTTTGGCACCGTTTGGCTTCGATAGAAATAAAAGAGTCCGTCGAAAGCACGCTACCAGCGCGGTCGGCTTTCAACACTCACCAGAAACAGGATAGCAAAGAGCTTTTGCTTAGCAAGAAGAGACGCACAAGAATTCGTGAATCCACTGGAGCCTTACTTGAATAGTTTAATTAACTAAGAGATGTGTATGTAAGGCTCTTAGGTTAAAAAGTAAAAGAGCCCCAGAAGCTTTGGGGCATTAGGTTGAATGACCTCCGGATACAACCCTCTCAAGGACCCTAGGCAAAGCAGCTTTCCAGACTCGCTCTGTAACTCGAGTGAGTTTCCGCATCTCTCGTACTACATCAAGAACGATGTAATCGAGCTTGCGTCCTTTTGCCCGTTCGAGAAGTGCGTCCGCCATGGAGAGAACCAGGCGTTTACAAGCCTCAAATTCTTTTTCCTTCTCAAACGCTGCATGCAGATGATTTACAAGGAGTCCACGAAGTCTCGCTCCTTTGATCGTGTGTCCGAGAACGCCACGGTTAAGCCGCACATTCTCAAGCGGCAGGTCGCGCCAGTCACGAGTCGACTGCGGCGTGTAGGGATCCTCTACTGCTTCAATGTCACGTAGCTGCACACTGTCTCCCTCGAGATCAGCCACATAGCCGCGAGCTAAGAACAGAGTCGTTGCATCCTCAGACCTAAACCGAACAACTGCATACATGCGCTGACCGACAAAAACACTACGCTCAAGCATATAAGCCCCCTTTCAAAAACTGGGAAAAACCCTCGGGCGACTCCTATCACAAAGTCAATGGCAACTCTAACACGCGCAGTATGGAGAGCGCGAGAAACACAGAGGAATGCCCGCATGTACAATCAGCATATACCGGAGTGCCGGGAAGTACGCGGAACGACTTACTTACTCAAGGTACTTACTCGAGGCCCTGAAAAAGCAAATCCGCAGCAGCAATCGCATCGTTTGCTACTTCGATTCCCAGCATGCGCCCGGGAATATCATCGACCGGCGGATGAATTCCTCCCCAGATGCGTGAGAGGCTGGTTTGGTCAGAGGCGTCTCGATACGTCGCCCATTGAAGAACGACATCCACACTGGGGCCCTGCTCAAACACGAGAAACTCGTTCTTGCGAGCAAGAAACTCGCCCATGCCCCCGGGGAAGAAGGCACTGCCAGTAATGCTGCTAAGGACCTCGGCTGCAGCCCGCGAAAAGGTAGAGTGCCCGGAGACATAACCAGCGAAGGGAGGAGTAACAAACGTCGGTCTTTGATACGGCCACCAGTTTTCGCCAAGTATCCATCCGACACCGGCAGTATCGCGGCGCGAATCCTGAATAAAGCCCGGGCCCCGCCAGACAAACAGCTTTATCTTTCCAAGGTGTTCGCCATTTGCACCCGCAAGGGGATCACCCGCTCCCACTACTTCAATTCGTCCGGGTACCAGGGGGAGACCTTCCGGATGGTAACTTTCCAGACCCGGATCTGAACTTTGTCCCAGTTGTGACATAAAACGAATCGCTGATACCGGTCGCACGTAGTCGTACCAACCCTTGATGCCCCAGGCGGTAATTGCTGAATCATGCATTGCTCCACCGAGGGTGAGATACAGCTTTACATCCCACTCCAGATCATCGAGCAGAGGACCCTGCCCTCGATAACGCTTTTCAAACGCGGGATGATCGCTGACTGCGGTATTAGCGATGGTGAACCAGTGACCCGGAGGGGTCTCGGATTCTGGTCCGTCTGCCCAAAATTCAGCAAGCACCCGCGTGTAGTCCCCTCGAGGCACAAGCTGCTCCTCGTACTCTCCGCCCGTAACGGGATTCAGAGCATGACCGCTTTCACGGACACCACCATCAAGCGCGTCGTAGAAGTCTCGCATTTCTTCGAGGTTCCTCGGAAGCGAATCCGTATTGCCGATGCTTCCCGGAGAGATATCCCAGGTCACGCCGTCTGCGGGATCAAGGTGTTGGGACCAGAGGGCAACAAGTGAATGCGTCCACTGATAGCCTGCCGGATTCGAGCCGGCTGCCCGCAACAACAAGGGCGCAGCGGGATCGTGATATACCGGGTACTGAAAACCATCTCGCTCGTATATTCTCAGGTCATCTTCGCTAAGTGCAAAGGGAACGACCTGCCCCCACTCGGCACCAAGAAATCTCTGCTCGCTGCCGATAGGATTTCCGGACTGATCAATTGAAACCGCCAGATCAAGAGGCTGCCAGCGATCGGGATCAAAAAGCCCGGGAACACCGGGCTTCGCCGGATCAAAAGGGAGGTTCACCGGTCGGTAACTCATATCCCTGTAGCCATTCTGCTCATTCGAACCATCCTGCAGACCAAACGCGATAATGCAATCCGCAAGATACAGACCAAGCGCTCCTGCATCACCCTGGGAAAAATCGCGCGAGGTAAAACCCGGGTCGTACCCCTGCGCGAGTAGCAGGGCATCAAAGCGCTCAGAAGAAATTGCAGATCCCGGGGATTGGGCAAAGCGATGACTGAGCAGACGGTACATCCCGTAGCTAATCCCCCTGGCGCGATCCCTGTTTCTGTCCCTGCTCCCCTCACGCAGCATGTTTCGCTGCTCATCAGAAAATTCACAGGTAAAGCCATCGACACTTTGACCCAGGAAGAACGTTCTCGAGGTTTCATCGTACAGAGCCCAGACATCATACATGAGCGCAGATGAGTGAAAGAGGTTCCTCGCATGCACCGTGGGGCGGGCAAGGTCTACCCGAATCGCAGAAAGCAGCGCTTCGTTCCAATTTCGTGCAGCGGACTTAGCGGAATCATACAGGGGGAACTCAGAGGGCATAGACACTATTGCGGAGCCGCCGTCTCTACATCCGAGACCGCTGGCCGCGAGGATAATCAGTAGCAAAGAATAGAAGGTGCGAATCGCCGTATATCCACGGACGCCCTTCGGATATATCTCTCTCATGGAGCTTCCTGCCAGTTGGTGTTTTCTCGAAGTGGATTCTCGCTGTTATTCCTATACTAAACCCACTGTTTTTTAAATCCCCTGTTTTTTAAATCCCTGTGTTTTTTAAAGGAAGATTAGGGTGCGACAAGACACAAGACAGAAGCCGGGCAATTCTGCTAGTCTAGCTGCTCGAGCGATAGTGTTCGGACTCGTCACATATCACCATGGAGAACAAACAGGCTCATGAAAATCGATCATCGTAAAATTCTTTCTTGTGTGCGGGTTAGTGGGCGGTCTGGTGGACGAGCGTGCCTGCTCCTGCTACTGGCGGCAGCTACCAGCCTTCTAGCATGTGCTACCGAAAGCCACAGAACGCTACAGCCGGAAACCGTTCGTACCGCTGGCTCCGCGTACCAGGGGCCAAAGTATGCGCTCGCAGTTGGACGCTTTCAGAACCGATCTACATACCAGCAGGGAATCTTCTCCGAAGGGCCCGATCGTCTGGGCAATCAGGCCAAAACCATCCTGAAGACCCACTTGCAGATGAGCAATCGCTTCTCCGTTGTTGATCGCCAGAACATGGCTGAGATTAAACGTGAGGCGAACATTCGCGGAGAAAAACAGAAACTGCTTGGCGCTCAAATCGCGATAACCGGAGATGTTACTGAGTTCGGAAGGAAAACTACCGGCGACCGGCAGCTTTTTGGTATCCTTGGTGCGGGAAAGCAACAGGTGGCCTACGCCAAAGTCGCCCTGAACGTTGTGGACGTTCGCAGTTCGGAAATTATCTTTTCATCTCAGGGAGCGGGAGAATACGCGCTCAGTAATAGAGAGGTCGTCGGCTTTGGAGGAACCGCCGGGTATGACTCGACGTTAAACGGGAAAGTTTTGAATCTTGCCATCACTGAGGCAGTGAACAATCTCGTAGCCTCTCTTGAACGTGGCGAATGGTCGCTCGGCAGGAACTAAAGATGCGTATACCACTCCGGCTAGTTGCGCTCCTAGCATTGCTCGCCGCTAGTGCCTGCTCCTCAACGCCTGTGCTCTATCGCTGGGGAGCCTACGAGCCCCTGCTCTATCAGATGTATACCCAGGGCGATGGCAGTGATCCCTTTGAGCAGACTGCCCTGCTTCGGGAAGACATCGACAGGACACAGGCGGAGGGTAAGCGAGTTCCACCCGGGGTTCATGCCCATCTGGGCTTTCTCTATTACTCTCAGGGTGACAAGAGTGCCGCACGTGAAGAGTTCCTTAAGGAGCGGGAGCTTTTCCCTGAATCTTCAGTATTCATCAACGGCATACTCAAGCGCATGAAACGAGGGAGCTAGGCGATGGTCTCTGCTTGCATAAAACGAGGTGCGCTCCTCGTCCTTATACTTTTCTCTGTTGCCTGTGTTAAGCCTGCAAACTACGGCCTGTATCGGGAGAAACTACCGCGCTCTGTTCTGGTGCTACCACCATTAAACGATTCGATCGAAGTCGAGGCGCCGTACGTGTATCTCTCCACTATCTCACGTCCTCTTGCTGAGATGGGTTACTACGTTTTCCCCGTTGCGGTCGTCGATAATTTCATGAAAGACAACGGGCTACCTACGCCGTATGAAATGCACGGCGTCTCCCTGCGTAAGCTCAAAGAAGTGATCGGCCCTGATGCGGTGCTCTATCTGCACATCCGCGACTGGGGGCAGAAGTATCAGGTAATCAGTTCAAACACCGTGGTCGAAGTCGAGGCTCGACTGGTCGATGTAGATAGCGGTGACACCCTCTGGCAGGGCCGGGCTTCTGCCTACGATTCCTCGAACAGAGGAAGTAACGATCTTGTTGGCATGCTGATCTCTGCTGCCGTCACCCAGGCACTCAACAGCACTACCGACAGAAGTCGGACTCTTGCAGAGGAAGCCAACCGCAGGATGGTCAGAAACAAATCAAACGGACTACTCATCGGCCCTCGTCATCCGGAATTTAGCACTGATCCACGGGGGCGGTAGTTCTCCCGGCATATTTGCGAAAGCACAAGCCACACACACGCACGACAGGAATGTAGTGCCCCCCTTGCTTAACGAAACATCTGCCACATAAGAAAACACACATAAAACACCAGAAGCGCTTGCCCCTCTCTGCGGATAAGCCGACGGGTATCCGTAATCGCGAAACGCAGGAGCATCACTGACAAGAGGAACATAATCGTAATGTCCTGCCAGCCACTCCGGGGAATTTCCACTGGCTGCACCATCGCCGTGGAACCGAGCACGAATAAGGTATTGAAGATATTCGAACCAACGATATTTCCGATTACCAGATCAGGCATCCCTTTCCTGGTCGCCTGGATACTGGTAACGAGTTCGGGCAGACTGGTGCCGACCGCAACCAGTGTTACTCCAATAAGCATCTCGGAGATACCCATAGTTCGCGCAATTGCGACAGCAGCGTTAACCGACAGGGTGCCGCCAAGGAACAGGCCAAAAACCCCCAGGGCCACAAAGACTCCGCCAAGCAGCACGGTAAACTCCGCCCTCGTTTCCTGAGATTCTTTGATATCAGCAAGGAGTGGATCTTTTGGCAGTGAGCCCTGAAACACATCGCGAATGGTGTAGTAGATGAAGACGCCAAAAAGCAGGAGAAGCATCAGCCCATCACCTCGAGTGAGGATATCTTCGATTCCGCCGAGAGAGGAATCCATCCCAAGGGCGGCAATTGCAGCACAGGCCAGAATCATCATCGGAATTTCCCGGGAGACAATGGTACTCTCCACCTGCAGCTTACGCATCACTGCACATACGCCGAGAAGTAAAGAGATATTGGCGATGTTTGATCCGACAACATTACCAAATGTTATCCCACTACTTCCCTTCAATGCGGCCATAACGCTTACTACCAGTTCGGGTGCACTGGTACCGAAAGCTACGACGGTGAGTCCGACTATGAGAGGAGATATACCCGCTGATGCGGCAAGTGAGCTTGCACCGCGTATCAAAGCCTCGCCGCCCAAAATCAGGACAAGCAATCCCGCGGAAAAATAAATAAATTCGACAAACATAGGTCCCCGGCTAAAGGCAAAACGAATTCGTACAAGTGGCTTTCTATTCGGGCATTAAAAGCTAATTTGTGAGAACAGGAAAGAGAGGGTCGGGGCTCGAGCAATTGTTTTTGGGTTCCCAACCATAGCAAAATGGTGTAGTATGTGCGCCATGAAAATCACATTTTACAGACGCATCAGTCCCACCCTTCTTTGTCGCGATTCTTTGCGGCGTTTCCTTTGCTTTGGACACGATTTCCTCGAACCGAAGTAGCATTCCGAATTAATTACATTTTTTCTTGAGTAGAAGAAAGTTCGCGCGGTTCAGGTGAGGCAGCGCATTGCTGTATTACCTGGAGCGCGCGGATATCCGCAATCGCATTACACATCTCTCGAAGGTTGGAAGGAATCGCATGGTACGATTACTGGTTTTACTCGCTGTCCTGGGGCTGATTTACGTAAGTGACTCGCTCATCGACGCACACTATGAGGTTGTTAAGGCGCAAATCACAAGCCACGAGCATGCCGCGTCGCTGATGTCATATGAATCGACGACTCCGGTTCACCTGCTTCACCACATTGAAACGCTGCTTCTCGTTGCACTTCTTGTGGTCGCCTGCGCCGCATTGTTCCCCCCTCTCACCCGGGGCGAATTTCTCAACATGGTTTGGGCTACGGGTCTAAGTGTCCTCTTGCTGCTCGGTCTGCTGACTATCTTCTTTGAAGGGGTTACCGCAGGCGCAGAACAGCAATGGAGCTTCAGCACCTCGCTGACGACTTCAGAATTCCCACCGATGTTCCTCGACTTGCTGGCAGTGTTTTCATGCGTTGGCATGTTCTTCATTAGTCCGGCGAGCGACTGACATCTACTCAGAGGAGACACACAACATCTCGTATACCAGAGGAGCGAACGCGGAATCCGCTGCTCCTCACCATACGTCCCCTAAACTTGCCTACATACGTATGTAATCATTCGACGCTCTTGCCACACTGAGGTTTCTTCAATTCAGGATCGCCGTGCTAGCATCCTCTGGCCTGAATTCTGTGTTCAATTGCCCGTGGAACTGATGAAAAAACGCTACGCCTTGTCAATTTTGTGGATTAAACGCGACATTCGTCTCGCCGACAATCAGGCGTTGTGCCAGGCACTCATGCACTCGGAGCAGGTGTTGCCGCTGTTTCTCTTTGAACCCTCAATAACGTCGGCTGCGGATTATTCCGATTTTCACCGTTACGCCTGCGCACATGCGCTGCTTGAATTGCGCGGGGAGCTGCAGAGGCGTGAGGCTGGGATTTGGATCCAGGAAGCTGAGTTCGAGGAGGCAATCGATACCATTTCATCGCTCGCGCCTGTAGAAGCCATTTTCAGCCACGAGGAAACGGGGCTCAGCTTTACCTTCGAGCGAGACAAGCGCGTAGCAAAATACCTGGAGAGCAAGAAGATAGTATGGACGGAGATACCCACCAATGGTGTGGTGCGACGTCTTCGTGACCGCTCGAAACGCTCCGCCATTTGGAACAGGCGTATGGCTGAGCCAATCCGTCCAGCTCCGCATGTCGTCCCGCTTAATTCCAGGATTGTGTCTGCCTGTAACAATGCTCCGTGTGTTCCACTACAGCAGCTTACAAAGTGGGGCACGCACGCAAAGTTGCAGGCCGTTTCTGAGTCTGCTGGCCACAAAACCCTGGAATCGTTTCTCGGCGGGCGCGGCATCGCCTACTCAGGTGGCATAAGCTCTCCAAACACGGCATTTTCTGCCGGCTCCCGGCTTTCTCCCCATCTGGCCTGGGGTTGTCTTTCGTTGCGTCAGATTGTCAGCGCAAAGGAAGACCGTAAGGAAGAACTTCGGGGTTCAAAAACCGAAGAAGCTCCAAAAGAAGAAGCTCCTGCACCTGTCGTTGTTGTTCAGGAACCGGTGACTCCCAAGTGGAAAATGACAATCTACTCTGGTG
>JAUIMJ010000111.1 GCA_030433295.1 bacterium
TTGGAGGACTCGGCGTTCTCAACGAGAAATTCTATTGTACCCGCCCCTTCGTAGGAAACATCCTCTGAAAGCTGTACCGCGGCCTGACGAATTCGCTCGGCGAGATCGGGATCGAGATTCCCTGCCGGAGCCTCTTCAACCAGCTTCTGATGTCGGCGCTGGATTGAGCAATCACGCTCGAAAAAATGCAGGGCGTTCCCCCTGCCGTCCCCCATGACCTGCACCTCTATGTGTCTGGGCTTTTCTAAGAACTTCTCAAGGATGACACTGCCGTTTCCGAATGCCGCCTCTCCTTCTCGCCGCGCCTCAGCAATCAGGCGCTCAGCATCTTCCAAACGCTCAATCACACGCATTCCCCGACCACTTCCCCCTGCAATGGCCTTGACCATAACCGGGAAAGAAACCCTGGAGAAAAACTCTTGCAGCTCCTGCTCATCGGGATCCACGCTGGTTCCCGGAATAACCGGCAGACCGGCCTGGATCGCACGTTCTCGTGCACAGTGCTTGTCGGCCATCAGCGCAATCAGATCCGCACTGGGACCGACGAGCTTGAGGCCGGCGTCCCCCGCCGCCCGAGCAAACTCGGCGTTCTCGGCAAAAAAACCGTACCCCGGGTGGATACAGTCCGCTCCACACTGCACCGCTGCTGCTAACAGAACTTCTTTGTTGAGATAGGTGTCTCGCGCATTTGATCCGGGAAGAAGAATCCGCTTATCCGCAAGACGCACGGGAAGTGTTCCCTGATCCGCCTCCGAGAACACTGCCACCGATTCTATTCCGAGATCTCGTGCCGCACGAACAATCCGCGCAGCGATCTCTCCGCGGTTAGCAATCAGAACTCGCTTGAGCTCCCTTGTCTGTCCACTTTCCTTAGACTTCACGTTCACCGATTTTCCGCGTTCTCAGGAGTAGAGCAGCCTCCGGATAAACATAGTACGATTTTATCCTGCGACTGCTTTAGCTTCTCTTTTCCCGCACGAACTTACGTCCGTGCTCGTAAGCATTTTTCGCTGCGCTTCAATGAAAAATGCTCTAATTGCCTCACCAATTAAAAGTATTTATGGAGCTGCCATAAACCCTATGAAAACTATCCCAGTTTAGAGGTCTGATCAATCACATACAGCGACACGGGAGCATCCGCCTTTCTTGTTATTTTTGTCCTATCTCATCTATATTGTGCTCCTCATTGTCTTTCTCGAAAAGTGCATACAGCTGATTTAACGACAAAGCAGTGTGACGAGCACGCGAGAACACCAGCTGGTTTCTCGCAATCCTTAACAACCCGCCTGCGCGGAATTCTGACGAGATTAGTATGTCGACCGAAGCAAAGAACGTTCTTATCCTTGGAACCGGCCCTGCCGGACTAACTGCCGCTGTGTATGCCGCACGAGCTAACCTTGAACCCCTGGTCTATCAGGGACCGGAGCCCGGAGGTCAGTTGACGACGACCACCGACGTAGAAAATTTCCCGGGGTTCTCCGAGGGGATCATGGGTCCCGATCTCATGGAGGAGATGCGGAAACAGGCTGAGCGTTTTGGCAGCGAGATTAAAACGGGCTGGGCCACCAAAGTCGATCTGAGTTCCCGACCTTTTACCGTATCGTTCGAAGGCGGAGAGGAAGTGAAAGCGAATACCCTTCTCATAGCGACCGGTGCTACGGCAAAAACCCTTGGTCTTGAGCGCGAGAAGGAAATGATGGGATTCGGTCTTTCGACCTGCGCGACCTGTGACGGAGCCTTTTTTCGCGATCAGGAAATTGTGGTTATCGGTGGCGGAGACTCCGCCTGTGAAGAAGCAACGTTTCTGACCAAGTTTGGAAAGCGAGTGCGCTTGATTCTTCGCAGGGATGCCTTTCGCGCCTCAAAGATCATGGAAGAGCGCGTTCACAAGAACGAAAAAATCGAGGTCATTTACAATCAGAATCTGGTCGATATCCTCGGAGACAGAAAATCCGGGGTCACCGGTGCCGTACTGGAGCATTCAGACACCGGAGAGAAAACGGAAATCGAGTGTGCAGCCATTTTCTACGGCATAGGACACCATCCCAACACCGAATTGTTCAAGGGAGTGCTGGAGATGGATGAAAACGGGTATCTCATCACCAGGCCGGATAGCACGCAGACAAACGTCGAAGGCGTTTTTGCCTGCGGTGATGTGAAAGATCACGTATTCCGACAGGCGATTACCGCAGCAGGCTCCGGATGCATGGCCGCTATTGAGGCAGAGCGTTATCTGGCTGAGCAAGAGTAGACTTTTTCATTGAGGCGAGGAGCGCGGACGCAAGTCCGCGCGGGAGAGTAGGAGCCAGAGGATTCGTAGGACACAATCGTAATTTTTTTATTACGAATCCTCTACCCCAAGATCCTTTACCCCAGGGATGACAGATATTCGCTCGCTGTTTCCCTGTGTTTTTTCAGTTTCTCCGAGTCCATCTTATCGAGCTGCTTGTACATGAGGCTCATTCGTGAATTTCGCTCCAGGAGCTTTCGCTGGCTCGCAAGGAAATTCCAATAGAGTCCGTCCCAAATGTCACACCACTCCCCGCTCTTAAAATTGCTCATCTTGCGAACGTAGTTCGATGAGCTGATGTAAGGCTTCGTCGTAATCAATCCCCCGTCGGCATGCTGGCTCATTCCATAGACGTTGGGCACCATCACCCAATCATAGGCATCGATGAAGAGTTCCATAAACCAGCGATACACCTCATCCGGATCAAATTCACACAACAGCATGAAGTTTCCAAGAATCATCAGGCGCTCAATGTGATGCGCGTAGGCATTCTCCAGCACACGATTTATAATATTGTCGATCGGTGGAATTCCGGTATCCCCGGTCCAAAACGAAGGTGGAATTTTTCTGCTGAAGCCAAAGAAATTCTTCGTTCTTTGCGGCACAGATTCCAGGGCGTAGACTGCACGAAAATACTCACGCCAGCCAATAATCTGTCGAATAAAGCCCTCTAGCGAGTTAAGTGGAAACTCTTTTTCGCCATGCCGCTCAATAACGCGCTCCACTATCTCTATCGGCGTTATCAAACCGGTATTGAGCATTGGCGTGAGCAATGAATGATTCAGAAAAGAATCTTCCTTAGAAATCGCATCCTGGTAATCACCAAAGAGTTCCAGACGATTCTCTATGAAGTCCTCCAGCCAGCGTTCGGCATCATCATGGCTGCAGGGATACCGTATCCCTTCAAGTGAACCAGGATTCTCAGAAAAGTGTTCCTCTACATAACTGTGTGCTTCTTTAACGAATGCATCGTCATCAGGAAAATGAATTTCAGGAGGCTGATATCCCCTGGGCAGTTTCTTTCTGTTTTCTTTATCAAAGGTCCACTGACCACCGACGGGCTCCTGGTCCTCCTCGCAGAGGATATCAAGGCGCTTTCTCTGTGCGATGTAAAACGATGTCTGGAAATAATTCTTTTTGCTCTTAAAAAATTCAATGGACCAATTAAGGGGCGTAAGGAACCCGGGAGAAGAAACAAATTCCTGAGCAATCGAAGCCCCTGCGCAGGCCTCAGAGAGCCTACGCTCTAGCCAGTCATCATCGAGCTCTGCGCAATACACTTTCTCAATTCCGCGTCGCTCCAGCTCCTCGGTGATACTTCCCGTGTTTTCCAGGTCTCCCGCCTCGACATACGCAACGTCATAGCCGTCTTCAGAGAGAAGATCTTCATATCGCTTCATCGTCGCGCGATGGTAGGCGATTTTCTTTTTGTGAAAGGTGTATTGGGAAAAAAACAAGGGCTCTTCCACCAGGACAACAAGCCTGGACTTTGCAAGAGCAGGATGCTCTCGAAAAAGCTGATGGGGGTAAATAAGAACGGCCTCGTTGCTCAAGAGTTTCTCCTTGGACTACTTGCATTCCTTTGAACTGCATTCCTTCGCAGAGGGGACGAGATCTGAGTATCAGCTCCCTGCGACACAGCAGCAGGAAGTTTACTAGCTAATGAATCGCTTAACAAAAAAGGATATCTCATGGCGGCATTTCCGAAGTTCCCCGCTGGTATACGTAGAATGTTCATTCTGCAAATTTTTTTAAAATTTTTGAGATTTTTTTGAATATCACCCTTGCCATGCGTCAAATGGATGATCATCTTTTTAGAACAGGGCCCTGAACGGCCCGTTTGAAGCGGATTCAAATGTCCCTGCTAAGCCGGCATTTTGAATTGGTTTTGAGCGAAGCAAATTGCTTTTCGCTTTTGATGCTTAAACTTGAAAACACAGTCTTCTTGGGCTGTTTTTCCTATTTTCGTATTGATTGAAGGAGGTAATTCGCAATGACCATAGTACAAAGCACTTCTAACGGCTCTTCCGCACTTGATTTGGACAAGTTCTTTTTCGGAGACGCGTTCAAAGAGCCACATTATATCTCAACAAAAACACATCGCTTCCCTCCCATGGAGGTCTCGGAGTGTGAGGATGCATTCTACCTCAGCGCCGAACTCCCGGGCTTAACATCCGAGGATGTAGAGGTCTTCTTCGAAAAAGGCAGTGTGGTGATCAGCGGGCATCGCAAAAGACCCGAAGGCAATACCGCACACAGAGTGCGCCTTGCTGAGATACCGTATGGAGAATTTTCTCGTAAAATTCAATTGCCCGTATCCGCAGATTCAGAACGGATAACGGCGGAGATGCAGAATGGTTTGCTCTCTGTAGTCGTCCAAAAGAAGGCAGAGTCCAAGCCTCGACGGATTGAAGTCTCGTAGAGCGAAATCGGATTTCTTCATACTTCGACGCTTAGAAATACTCACAGGAGAAAAAGTATGGAATGGCGCATCACATCGAGATACGAATCCCCTGAACCTTCTGATGAATGCGATGGTCGGGGAGAATGGAACGATATCGACTTTTGGAGCGAGTACTACTCGCCCGATGAATACGACAGCTACGGTTTAGATTTCTATTCCTCGGCTGAGTTTCCACGGATCATCAGACGTAGCCAGTGACAGGAGGGCGTACTCCTGAGCACTACGTGCGAAACACAACGTACTATTGGTTTTACATACGGTTTACCTTAACCCGGGGGAGGATCAGACACGATGAATACAAAACACAATGCTGATGAAAGCGTAACGTATACGCGATGTATCAACGAAATGATGCTGAATGACGGGATCGCTAAAATGCTTTCTGAGAACCAGGTTCTGGACGCCTACGCTCAAAGCCTGCGCATTCTGGAGTCAGATCTTGACGATGGAATCTCGGTGAAAGCAAAAGACGGCAATCTCTTTGTCACCGTACCAAAGCGTGCGTGAACGAAAGCCTTAGAACGTAGGATTTATTAAGCGAAACGACATAGGAGAACGCATACGAACAATCGAATACGTGACACATGTTGATTTTGGAAGTAAGGCGTAGGCCTTGGAAGCTGCAACAACAAGGCAGCTCTACCACGGCGAGGGCTTCCCCTCGCCGTTTTTTTGTTCTACTCGCTGATAGACAAATCGAGCAGTGAGTCAAAGGCGAGCACCTTAACCATCCCTGTCTCTGATAAGTCAATCAGACCATCCTTTTCCATACTCTTCATAGTGCGGATAACTGTCTCCGGCGTGGTTCCAACAAGCTCCGCCATTTCCTGACGAGACATTTCAATCTCCATGGGGGCCTCCTCGTCATCAGCGCCGCTACAGAACTTCGGGACCGTAGAAACCAGCGCATGAGCAATCCGCGCCTCGACCCGATCATGTGCAAGCGCTCTGGCGAAATCGTGTGAGTCACGCAGGCGGGCAAAGACCTCCGCAATAAACTTTTTGCCGAGTTCCGGATGCCGATCCAGAAAATCCAACACCCGGTCTCTTGGGATCCACAGAAGCGTGCTATCGATTTGTGCGCGAATTGATACAGGAAAGGGCCCGCTATCGAAACTTGATAAGAGCCCGTAGGGGTCTCCCGGCGGCAAAAGTTCTACAATCAGTTCTTTCCCATTAGGAGAGGATTTAACGAGAGAAACTCTCCCCGAAAGGACGACGAATCCGGATACCTTATCGTCTCCCTCAAGTACGACAAGCTCTGCTGCCTTGTGCTCTGTGATGCGCGCTACGCCTGCAAGGGCATCCAGAGAAGCCTGATCCCCCTGTGCAAATGGTTCGATACGCTTCAGAGCGCTGCTGATTTCCTTCGCTTTTGGACTGAGTTCGATCTGTTCAGCCACACCTTCTGATTCCGGAGTTTCCTGAGCTTTCTCCATGCCAAACTTGTACAGAGCAAGTTCGACAGCCATCTTAAGCTCCAACTCTTTGAAAGGCTTCAGGACGTAGCCATAGGGATCGGTAATTTTTGCACGAGAGAAGGTCTTCTCATCCGCGTAGGCGGTAAGAAAGACTATCGGAAGATTCACGCTGGCCTTTATTTCTGCGGCAGCCTCTATGCCATCCATCTTTCCCGCCAATTTGATATCCATCAACACGAGCCCGGGAAGATGCTCTTTGGCCAGAGTAATGGCATCAAGCCCATTGTCGGCTCGGCCGCACACCGTATACCCGAAACTCTCCAGAGCCTCCTGTATATCAGTGGCAACAATATCTTCATCTTCGACGACTAAAATTGTAGCTGCGCTCATCAAGGCACCATTTGATCCTACTTCATTAATTACGATCCGAAACTGCCCGAGCAGGTCGCAAGGATACTACCTCGTCCTCTCTGCTCCGGAGGCTGCTCGCCCTCGGGGCAGACGCAGTACCAGCTCGGCACCCGATTCTACTGACTGATTCGCATAAATCTCACCTTCGTGGGATTCGACTATTCGCTTTGCTATAGCCATTCCCAGACCGGTTCCCTTCGACTTGGTCGTGAAGAAGGGATTAAAAATGTTTTCAGCGGCAAAGTCACTGAGGCCTGGCCCGTTATCTGAAATTGCAATCTGTACCCCCATTTCACCAGCAACAGGCTCCTCGGTACAGCGAATCACTACTCTTCCCGGTTCCTGGCAGGCACTAATTGCATTTTCGAGAATGTTTCGAAAAACCTGTGCAAGCCGAAAGGAATCCACGCCAAGCACCAGGGGCACCTCTGCGACATCCTCCTCCAGCGCTACCTCTTTTGTCTTTCGAAGTGGCTGCAGATCATCCCAGACCTTTCTCCAGATCTGGCTGACATTACACTCTGCTTTATCCAAAACAATGGGCGCGGCATACGACTTAACCTCTTCATACAGCCTGCCGACATCGTCACTAGCCTGCTCTATATCGCTGATAATCTGGCACAGTGTCTCATCGTCTTTCACACGGCGATACGCCCTGTTGACGCTCGACTGTATTCTCTGAAGGGCATTCTTACTTTCATGCGCTAAACCAGTTACCATCTGCCCTATCGCTGCTAGTCGCTCAGACTGCAGTGCTTTTAAATGAGCAAACTGTAGTTCTCGCGACTTTTTTTCTACAGCTTCCTCTAACTGTGCCCTGTGCTCACGCAGCTTTCGCTCCTGTGTCTGCCTCTTGAGCACCAGTCCGGTTATCATCCAAATCACGAGCAGATACAGCACTCGATTGATGAGAACCGTCCGGATAGGAACCCCGGTCGGCTCAGAAAAGAGAAGGCCGCAAACTGTGTACAGTGAACAGGCAAAACCAAGGAGTACGGTCAAACGCCTGTCATCCGCTCCCCGACCGACCCAGATAACGACCGTGTAAAGAACCGGAACTGCAAGCCCCAGGCTTTCTGCAACGTCAATGACAAACACAATAGAAGCGGATATCACACAGCCAAAGGCTATCCAGCCCCACTTACGAAACGTCTTAGGGTCTAACCTCTTTCCGTCTTCTAAAATGGTTCTCATAAAGTGACAGCACCACGATTTCTTGGGGGTAAAACTCTTAGTATTAAACCTGTCTCTAAAGGCGACACGACAACCCGGGAATGCTCGCACATTCAGCAGTTTGTAGCCAGTCTCCGCGAGATAATTCTGAGCCGGACTACCGGGCCTGGCCCTTGCGGGGCTGCATCAGCCCCTTTTTGTTCGAGACGCCCTCCCCGATTAACTGAACCTCCGGCAAGGTTCATAGGTCAAAGGGCAGGGGCATTAGCGACATTAACTTTCTGCATGCGGATGCCTCAGGAATACGCATCACCTTCAAGCCAACCACGGCAGGAAAGTCCGATGTTGCAAAACCGCGCTTCTTCTCGCTACTCTTCAGAAAACAGCCCGGCTTGACCGCATTCAAAGAAAGATATCATGAAGCATTTTAAGAACACCTTCCTGAAGGGAGCCATTACCGTAGTTCCCCTCGCCATCAGCCTCTATTTCACCTACTGGCTGGTTGTCGGAACCGAGTCCGCCGTTGAGAAGGTGATAACCACTATTTTTCCGGAGTCATTCTACGTTCCGGGAATGGGTCTGCTCATCGTCCTGCTCGGCACCTATCTCATCGGCCTCACCGCAAACATCTGGCTGGGAGCAAAGCTGGTAGCGCTCGGTGAGCGCCTGCTGAAGAAAGTCCCCCTGGTAAAAACGGTCTATGGTTCCATCAAAGACCTCTTGAGCTACTTTGATGTATCGAACGAAAAGAAACTCAACAAGCCGGTGCTTGTCTACTTTGAAAGTCTCAACGCCCATCTTCTTGGCTTTGTAACTCAGTCCGGAGATGAAAGCATACCAGTACGGCTTAGCAATGAATCGAAGGAAGAGCGTATTGGTGTCTATCTTCCGATGAGCTATCAGGTTGGTGGCTATATGCTGTTTGTGCCAAAGAGTTCTATCACCGAACTCGACATGAGTATCGAAGAGGCAATGCAGTATGCGATCACCGCCGGTGTTTCTCGCTCATCCGCTTCGAAGGCTGCTTAAGGCACCACTACAATCGCTAGCGCTTTCCTCACTATCTTTTCCTCCGATTGCTTCTCGATCCCGCACTACGGAAAATACCTTGTTCTGCCGAGCGTACGTAATGTGTCGTTTCTCACATCACACCAATGACGACAGGGATTTAAAAAAAATGTACTCCAACTGATCCAAATCATCCCGACCGGGAGCGGATGCCGCTAGTATCGGTGACAATAGAAACGATTAATTTGGAGATTCACAATGTTTACTCGATACGCATTGACGTGTTTTGCGCTGTTATTCCTTACCTTTGGTGTCGCATGTGATCACAACGACGGGCCTATGGAGAAGCTCGGAGAGGACATCGACTCCAGTGTTGAAAACACGAAAAGCAATATTGAAGACATCGGTGACACAGCTACAGACAATTTAGAGGACGCCGGTGACGAGATTGAAGATGCTGCTGAAGAAACCGCAGATAAAATCGAGGATAATACGTAATTCTCCGAATGAGCCGTGAATACTTGCCTGATCCGGATCATGTCCGGACCGGGTAATCGCGGTTAAAAAAGTGTTTACAATCAGAACGGATCAGCATTTTTGGGGCGACCGTAGATGATGAAAGTTTGGTGAAGAACACCGTTGTTCGGAACCTGCTCCTGTTTCCAGGGGTAGATGCCCGGGATGGGTGGAAGCAGAGAGTCGAGTAAAACCTTGAAGGGAAGAAAGATGAAAACGAATTCTTTGAGTACGATTAGAACATTTCTTGTTTGTATTGCCTTACTGCTTGGTATGACGGCCTGTGGCGGCGGCTCCGGCGGTGGGTCAGGAGATTCAGTGCTCTTTGTGGGGACCGTTGCAAATACCACAGATGTTGCACGTGCAGCACGTGAACTACCCAACGTAGAGGTTTGCGGTCTGGGGAACTGTTCCACCACTGATGACCTCGGTGTCTGGATGTTTGAGGTTCCCAAGGACCTTTACACCGGCGGTGAAGCGCTTTTTACGCTTAACCGGAACGGTATCGTTGCGGAGGTTGTTGTCCCCAATTTGTTTGTCGACTCCAGCTCGGTCGCCATCGATTTTCTGTATGCAGATGACGGTAGCACCGGCGTGATTGAAGTTACACAAGACGGGATGGTGACTGCTGACAACGTTCCTACGGACGGCATGGACGATTCCAACAGTGATTTGAATGACCTGGATGAGTCTGAACGAGCTTGTCAGATTGTTGAGCGCTCTAACATTACTACGCTTGACTCGGTCAGCATGATTACCTCTACGAATGCAGCTGATATGTGTCCCCAGGAGATTCCAGCGATCATTACCGTTGCTAATCCGGGCTCTATCGCGTTCGAATATGAGATTACCGTGGATGTAGGTTCTATCACGGTAGCTCCTTTGACCGGAGTTCTGGCGCCGGGGGAGTCCCAGACTCACGACGGGGCATACCTTTGTGATGCTGAGCAAAGCTTTGACACGCTCATCAACGCTCGGGTGACCCGCTACCTCCCAGAGGGCTCAGATCCAATTCTGGCCACAGACGCACTGGAACAGTGTGGTCCGGGAGTGAGCACGGGTAACACCATCATTAGTGAACCCATCATGGTCGAACTAATGCAATAAGCTCACAGCTAAGACCCGAACACGGAGAGCGCAGCAGCCTGCTGCGCTCTCTTTCTCGCTCGCATCACCCCTCATGATTCGGAGGAATCCGAAGAATCGATTTAGAATGGAACATCTGTCTAAAATAATTGGCTACACCGCAAAAGACACCCACAACAGCACATTGGGAATCTTGGACGATATCTACATCGATGAACGAACCTGGAGCGTTCGATATTTTTCGGTCATCGGAAGTACTCCGTTCGAGCCAAGCGAGCCCGATACGGTCGTGCACCTTATTCCCCCTCACCATGTTCTTGGTGCTGACCTGCAACGCAAAACGTTCGCCCTAAAGTGTTCCCAGAAATTTTTGCAAACAGCACCGATGTTAGGCGTCGGGGAGTCGGCAGAGTCTAAGAACTCTCAGACCGCCTCAACACGTGAAACAGTCGATCGGAGTACGCCGTTGCGCTGTTCCATCTCGCTAAAACCCAGGGCTCGCCTCTGCAACGAACTCGGGGCTGGAATTCGCAGTGTTCGTGAACTTGTCGATCGAGCCATTACGCTTATCGATGGACGCAGAGGGCGAATCAAGGACATCGTTGTTTCTCATCTTTTTCAGCCCTGGTCTGCCAGCTCGTTTGTCGTACGAACCACCTCCCCCCAGGGCGATGAAAGTAAACTCAATGTTCCGCCGGACTACGTCGTGATCTAGGCAGATCTGGCAAATCTGCTTCTTTTTTGGCCGGGAGTACCGAATTATTGAGTTTTTTGGGCAGAAAACGCCTCAAATCAGCCAAACGCATGATCCAAATCATAGGTGACGCCGGGCTCAGACAGTACACTGAGTCTCAAGTCGTTACATTTGAACAAATTTAGGAGGAAAAAATGCTTAACTGGGCACTGACTTTTTTTATTCTCGCGCTTGTCGCAGGTGTCTTGGGATTTGGTGGTCTCGCCGGTACTTTTGCAGGAATCGCGAAAATCTGTTTCTTCGTATTTCTCGCGTTTGTAATTGTGGCCTTTGTCACCGGTCGCCGACTGCCACAGTAGGCACCATTACTATTGATGCAACCGCCTATAGAGCTTGCGTCCGGCAGCCTCCCGAGGTTGTCGTGAGAAATACGCTGCCCGCTTTTGGCAAAATAGCGTATCTCCCCTGCTCTATTTGGCGGTTGCAAGCACGGTCGGTCCGAGCTCGTGCCTATGGTTCTGGACTGCTCTTCCGACTTAGGCTCCGGCTCCGGCATCAGCAGGCCTTTTCCGTTTACGGCTCCCTCACGAAACATTCGCCCCTGGCTGATACTCTCGAATCTTTATTGCCGGCCAGTGGAGCAACAAAACATCTACCGCTTCTTATATCCGCACGCCGCGGTTCCCTATCAACAAAAAATCAACAGAAAGGAGGAGAAGATGCGAAGAAAACTGATGCAGAATGCGGTTCCGAAGATCAGAAGAAGACGAATTCATATTCCAGCTTCCAGCAAAGCGAACACGATTAGGAGCAGAAAGGGAAAACCCCGTCATAAAGTACGGCGCCATGTCGATGCAATCTCCAATATCGTTCTTTTAGGAGACTCAAATCGAGTGGTGGAAATTGAGGGGATTCTCTCATCATTAGCCACTGATATACTCAGTGTGAAGAGCAAAGAAGATGCGACCTCACTGGCAAACGCCAGGACCCTGGCCTTTATCGTTGTGGAGCCAATGGACTTTCGTTCGATGACGCGCTCAACATTAGAAATATGTGAAGAACTAGTCGAATATGCCCGGGACCTCGATATCCCAGTTCTGGCGATTATTTCCGACGAACGTCAGACTCTGCTCGGCAGGGCGCTTCTCGAAGCTGGCGTGGCTGAAGTCTTTGCCTACCCGCTTGAGCGATTCGAGCTACCAAGACTTGTTTCCCAGGCAATCGGATTAGCATCCAGTGTACCGAACATGGCAAAGTCAGATCGCCAAATTCGTGACGCTGTTGAGGAAGCGATAACGAGTGATACTGACCCTATCGGAAACAATATCAAGGTCGCAGTATCCAACGGCATAGTTTCTCTCTACGGCTCGCTCGACGCATATTGGAAAATGAAATATACTGAGCGCATTATAAACTTCGGTTTTTCTTAAGACCCTTGTTAGCGAAGTATATGTTCTGCCGTAGGCAGAACCAAACAACAAGTATACCCCTAACACCGAT